>DASZUW010000202.1:0-3330 GCA_035547475.1 Solirubrobacterales bacterium | reverse complement strand
AAAACCACGTATATCGTGGTTTTTCGGCCCATCAACATGGGGGGGCGGTGTGGGTGGTGGATCCGGACGTGGGGGCGGTGCGGTTTGCGCTCGCGGCGGAGGCGGGGGACGCGGGGGGGCATCGGGAGGCGTCGCTGGAGGCGCCGATGCCGGGGACCGTCGTGCAGCTGCGGGTCGAGCCGGGGGCGGCGGTCGCGGCCGGGGAGACGCTGGTCGTCCTCGAGTCGATGAAGATGGAGATCGCGATCGCGGCGCCGCGCGACGGCGTCGTCGCCGAGGTCTTCGTCGCCGCCGGCGACCTGGTCGACCGCGGCGCCGCTCTGATCGAGCTGGTCGAGGAGGACGGATGAGCCGGGTTCTGAGCAGCGCCGCGGATCCGGGGAGCGAGGAGTTCGCGCGCAACGAGGCCGAGCATCGTCGCCTCGTCGAGGAGCTGAACGAGCGCCTCGCGCGGGCGGCGGGCGGTGGCGGCGAGAGCGCCCGGGCGCGGCACGCCGAGCGCGGCAAGCTCCTGCCCCGCGAGCGGGTCGACCGGCTGACGGACCCGGGGAGCCCCTTCCTCGAGCTCGCGCCGCTTGCCGCCGAGGACCTCTACGACGGCGCCGCGCCCGGGGCGGGGATCATCGCCGGCGTCGGTCGGGTCGAAGGGCGCGAGGTCGTCGTCGTCGCCAACGACGCGACCGTCAAAGGCGGCACCTATTACCCGATGACGGTGAAGAAGCACCTGCGCGCGCAGGAGGTGGCGCTGCAGAATCGGCTCCCCTGCATCTACCTGGTCGACTCCGGCGGCGCGTTCCTGCCGATGCAGGACGAGGTCTTCCCCGATCGGGAGCACTTCGGTCGCATCTTCTTCAACCAGGCGACGATGTCGGCACAGGGGATCCCGCAGCTCGCCGCGGTGATGGGGTCGTGCACGGCGGGCGGCGCCTACGTGCCGGCGATGAGCGACGAGACGATCATCGTCCGCGACCAGGGCACGATCTTCCTCGGCGGCCCGCCGCTGGTGAAGGCGGCCACCGGGCAGGAGGTGAGCGCGGAGGAGCTCGGCGGCGGCGTCCTGCACGCGCGGACCTCGGGGGTGGTCGACCACCTCGCCGACGACGACGCCGACGCCCTGCGCATCCTGCGCTCCATCGTCGCGACGCGGCCGCCGGCGGGGCGCGCCTGGGAGCGCCGCCCGGCCGCGGAGCCCGCGGTCGACCCGGCGTCGCTATACGGCGCCGTCCCCCCGGACAGTCGCACGCCCTACGACCCCCGCGAGATCATCGCCCGCGTCGTCGACGGCAGCCGCTTCCACGAGTTCAAGGCCGAATACGGGACGACGCTCGTCTGCGGCTTCGCCCACATATATGGACACCCCGTCGGCATCCTCGCCAACCAGGGCGTCCTCTTCTCCGACAGCGCCCTGAAGGCGGCCCACTTCGTCGAGCTCTGCGACCAGCGCGGCGTGCCGCTCCTCTTCCTGCAGAACATCACCGGCTTCATGGTCGGGCCGCGCTACGAGGCGGGCGGCATCGCCCGCGACGGCGCCAAGATGGTCGCCGCGGTGGCGACCGCTCGCGTCCCGAAGCTGACCGTGATCGTCGGCGGCTCCTTCGGCGCCGGCAACTACGGGATGTGCGGGCGCGCCTACTCGCCGCGCTTCCTGTGGATGTGGCCGAACGCGCGCATCTCCGTCATGGGCGGCGAGCAGGCGGCGAACGTCATGGAGGAGGTCGGCCGCCCCGAGCTCGGCGCCGAGCTGCGCGAGCAATACGAGCGCCAGGGAAGCCCCTACTACTCGACCGCGCGCCTCTGGGACGACGGCGTGATCGACCCGCTCGACACCCGCACCGTGCTCGGCCTGGCGCTCGGCGCCTGCGCCAACGCCCCGCTCGCCGAGCGCGCGGCGACGGTCTACCGCATGTGACGACGCCCCTTTGCCTGTCCGGAGCCTTTGTAATACGTTTTACGAATGAGCGGCGGAGGAGGGCTCTTCGAACCAGGGCGGATCGGCGGCCTGGAGGTCCGCAATCGGTTCGTGCGCGCGGGAACGTCCGAGTCGATGGCCGACGCGGACGGCCGCGTGACCCCGCAACTGGTCGAGCTCTACTCCCGCCTGGGACGCCACGACGTGGGCCTGGTGATGACCGGCCACCTGTTCTGCGACGCCCGCGGGCGCTACGCCCCGGCGCAGGTCGGCATCCACGAGGACGCGATGGTGCCGGGGCTGGCGGAGCTGGCGAGCGCGGTGAAGGCGACGGGCGCGCGCGTCTTCGCGCAGGTCGCCCACGCAGGTAGCCAGTCGCGCGCGTTCGGGGTCGAGCCCTTGGCACCCTCGCCGGTGCCCAACGCGCTCACCGGGCGGATGGTCGAGGAAGCGACCGCGGCGCAGATCGAGGCCGCGATCGCCGCCTTCGCCGCCGGCGCGCGCCGCGCCGTCGAGGCCGGCTTCGACGGCGTCCACGTCCACGGCGCCAACGGCTATCTGATCAGCGAGTTCTGCTCGCCGCTCGCCAACCGTCGCGAGGACGAGTGGGGCGGGGACGCCGAGCGTCGCGGACGCTTCCTGCTCGCGGTCATCAAGGCGATCCGCGACGCGGTGCCGAGCGGATTCCCGGTGACGCTGAAGCTGGGCATCGCCGACGCGGAGCCAGGGCTGACCGCGGAGGAGACGTTGGCCCGGTGTCCCGAGCTCGTCGCGGCGGGGCTCGACGCGATCGAAGTGTCGGTGAACGTGATGGTCGCGCCGAGCGACTCGGCGAAGACCTACGTGGCGGTCGGCCCGCGCCGCGCCGCCGAGGACCTGCTCGTCCACCGCCTGCTTGCCGAGCCGCGCCCGGAGGCCTACTTCGACGACTGGGCGCGCCGCCTCCGCCAGGTCGTCGACACCAAGGTCATCCTCGTCGGCGGCCTGCGCACGACCCAGACCATGGCCGGCGTGATCGAGGCCGGCGACGCCGATTTCATCGCCATGGCGCGGCCCTTCATTCGCGAGCCCGACCTCGTCAGCCAGATCGCGGCGGGGCGGACCGGACGCGTCGACTGCACCTCGTGCAACCTCTGCCTGCGCCACGAGGGGCACCACTCGCTGCGCTGCTGGCGCACGCCCAGGAGGCGGCTTCTCCAACACGCGGTCTACCGCCTGACTGGCGGGCTCGGCCGCGGCCTGCTACGAACCCGGAACTGATGTCACCGATCCCCCCGATCCTCTGGGAGCCCACCCCCGCCGCGGTCGAGGCCTCCAACCTGACCGCCTACGTCGACTGGCTCCGTGCCGAGCGCGGCGTCGACGTCACCACCTACCCCGAGCTCTGGCGCTGGTCGGTGGACGACCTGGAGGGCTTCTGG
>DASZUW010000201.1:0-5186 GCA_035547475.1 Solirubrobacterales bacterium | reverse complement strand
AAGGCTCGAAGAGGCGTGACGTCCCCGGCGCCTTCCCGGCGTCTTCGTCACGAGGCGGCCCGGCCCGGGCCGAGGTGTGGCGTCTCCCGCACGGGATCCGACGGAAGGCGGGCCGTCCGATCGGTCAGGGGTCTCGGTGTGGAGTTCTGGTCGCTGAGCGACCAGAACTCGACGCGCGTCGGCGCGGGCGCCCGTGAGGTAGCGATCCCGGGGGCAGGGCTTGTGAGCAAATCCCTGACCGATCGCTGGCCGGCGCCGCGGCCCTCGAAAGAGGTCAGCTCCCCGTCGCTCGCGAGGGTTCGCTCGTCGTGCCCGGGCCGTCGATCCCGTAAGGGCCAGGCGGCCGCGCCGGTTTCGAGCGCTCGCTGCCTCAGGCTCTCGGTGACCTCTCGCGGCGGGGACTGGTTCCGCACCGCTCGCTCATGGTCACTGGATGGGCGCCTCCGCCAGAGATCGGGTTGGCCTTCGGGTTCTTCGGGTCATCTCGACCGAGAAGGGCGCGGGTCGTGAAGGCCGTGGCGAGGCAGAGCGCCGAGAGGGCCAGGAGGGCGGCCTCGAAACCGGTGGTCGGGTCGGTGGCGCTCGCGGCGAGGATTCCGGCCAGCGCCACGCCGCAGACGGCTCCGAGCTGGCGGGCGGTCATCGCCAGGGCCGCGGCGAGGTTGCGGCGAGCGGGGCCGAGGGCGCCGAGGGCGGCCGAGCTCGCCGGGGTGAAGACCAGCGGGCGGGCGGCGCCGAAGAGCGCGAAGCCGACCAGCAGCAGGCCGATGGCGCCGCCCGCGCCGGCGGCGAGCGCGATCCACAGCAGGGCCGCGGCGGCGAGGACGAGGCCGCGGAGGACCAGGGAGCGCGAGCCGTGGGCGTCGGCCAGGCGGCCCGTCCGCGCCGAGAAGAGCGGCGTGCCGAGGACCGTGGGCAGGAAGAGGAGGGCGGCGACGATCGGCGCGTAGCCGCGGACGTCCTGGAGGAAGAGCATCAGCTGGACCGTCGTCCCCAGGACGGCGAGCTGGATCGCGAAGAGCGCGAACAGGTAGGCCGCGAGGGAGCGGTCGCGCAGGAGGGCCAGGTCGAGGAGCGGCTCGGCGGCGCGGCGCTCGTGGGCGGCGAAGCAGGCGAGCAGCGCGGCGCCGCCCGCGGCGACGAGGAGCTCGACCGGCGAGGCGCCGGCGCTGCTCGCCTGGAGCGCCCCCCAGACCAGCATGGCGAGCCCGCCGCTCAGCGAGAGCAGCCCGGGCAGGTCCAGCGAAGGCGGGTTCGCGGCCCGCCCGTCGCGCTCCCCCCGCGCCCCCAGCGCCAGCGCGAAGGCGACGACCGGCACGTTCAGCGCGAAGACCCAGCGCCAGCTCCCCGCTTCGAGCGCCAGGGCGCCGAGCAGCGGCCCGAGGCCGAGGAACAAGGTCCCGCCGGTGGCGAAGGCGCCGACCGCCCACCCGCGCCGCTCCGGCGGCATCGCGGCGGTGACGCCGGCGAGCGCCAGCGGGACCGCCACCGCCGCCCCGGCGCCCTGGAGGACGCGGACCGCGATCAGCACCTCGATCGAGGGGGCGGCCGCGCAGCCCAGCGAGGCCAGGCCGAAGACGCCGATCCCGGCGAGAAAGGCCCGCCGCCGTCCCCAGTGCTCGGCGAGCCGCCCGGCGGCGGGCATCAGCGCGGCCAGCGCGATCAGATAGCTGCCGATCACGAGGCTCAGCTCGGCGCCCGACGCGCCCAGTTCGCCGCCGATCGCGGGCAGGGCCACCGTCGCCGCCGTCTGGTCGAGGAAGACCAGCGCGTTCGCGGCGCAGGCGCTGAGCAGCACCGCGCGCTGTCTCGCGTCCAGCCGATCGCCCGCCCGAGCGCGCCCCGGGGCGGCCCCGCGGCGCGCCACGCCGGCCGAGCCCCGCGGCGACGCGCTCATGCGCGCGGCGCGTCGGTCATGCGCAGCCCGCCGGGCCCCGCGTCGAAGCGGCCGAAGCACTCGACCGCGGTCGCGTCGTCGAGCTCGGGCCCGACGATGACCCGCTCGCCGGGCCGCCACTCGGCCGGGGTGTGGACATGGAAGCGGTCGGCGAGGCGCAGCGCGTCGAGCAGGCGGAGGATCTCGCCGAACGCGGCGCCGACCGAGTCCGGGTAGGCGATCGCCAGCCGCACGCGGTGCTCGGGGTCGACGACGAGGACCGTGCGCGGCGCCGGCGAGCCCATCTCGGCGAGCCCGTACTTGGCGGCGACGGCGCCCGCGGAGTCGCCGATCAGCGGGAAGTCGACCCCGACGCCCGCCAGCGATTCCAGCTCCGCGCGCCGCCGCGCCTGCGCCGCGACCGGGTCGGCGGAGACGCAGATCACCTTCGCGCCGCGCCGCTCCTTCCAGCGGTGGAACTCGACTTCGCCCTCGGTGCTCGGGGCGGTGAAGTTGGGCGCCGGATCGCCCGGCACGACCGCCCTGCCCCTTCCCATGACGCCCATCGCCGCCGAGCATAGGCCGGCGTCGCGCGACCGTCACCCTCGAAACCGTGAGCCGCGCGGCGGGCCGAGTCGGCCGACATCTGGCGACCGTGAAGATGGTCGGCCAGAACGGCAGGCCGTTCGAATCGACCCCGGCGCTGAAGACCGACCTGCGGCCGCAAGAAGATGGCGGGCACGTGGTCCCGCCGTCCGCGGAGCTTCTTCTCGTCGCTTGACCTGGGCGACGAGAAGCAGGCGTCGCACTCTCGCGACGCCGTCCCCGTCCGGCCTTCCTGGGCAAAAGGCAGGAGCAGCACAAGTGCCACCCTGAGGCCTCGGCAACTACCACCTCGATGTCTCCTTTCGCCGGCTGGTCGCCGCGTTCCGAAGAGCCCTTCAGAAGGCCGGCCGACGGTCGGGTGCCGTCTCGCGTCTGGGTCAGTAGCGGAAGTCGAGGCCGTGGAGCGAGGCGCCGGAGAGCCACGGGTGGCGGCGCTCGGTCAGGTCCATGGTCAGCTCGACGTGACCGCCGAGGGTGCGGAAGCCGGCGGCGTGGAAGGCGGAGATGGCGGAGACGTTGCGGGCGACCGGGCGGATCGCGAGGTATTCGTGGCCGCGAGTGGAGGCCTCCTCGACGACGCGACCGATCAGGGCGCGGCCGACGCCCGCCCCGCGGAGGTCGCTGGTCACGACTACGGGCTCGATCTCCGCTCGCTCGCCTTGGTCGAAGAGGCCGGTCAGGCCGACGACGCGCCCGTCGACCTCTGCAACCCAGGAGCCGACGCGCCCGGGGCTCGAGAGGTAGTCGTCGAAGCCCGCGCCGGGATCATCGCCACCGATCGTCGCGTCCCCGTAGATCCGGCGGTGGTGGTCGGTCAGCTCGATCCACAGGGAGCGGCAGGCCCCGCGGTCGTCGTCACGGTAGGGCCGCACGAGGATCTCCACGCGGCGAGGCTATCGAGGCGAGGCGTGGGCGGCTCCCCGCGATCGCGAGTGCCCAGGCACGAACGCCGGCGCCTCGAGCGTCCGCAGTGGACGGGCGGAGGCGGTGTTCGATGAGATGACAGAGGGCCGCGCAGAAGCGAAGGTCGTTGAACGGCGCGTCGTAGGAGAGCTTGAGGGTCCGTCGCACATCGCCGTCGTCAGCGTCGACCGGATCACGGCCTTCGGTCCTGTCCCCTGCGAGGCTCGGTTTCCGCCGGTGGCAGTGCCCCGGGCTGGATTCGAACCAGCGGCCTGCGCTTTAGGAGAGCGCCGCTCTATCCTGCTGAGCTACCGGGGCCGAGGCCGGATTATCGCCTACGGGTGGGGCCGATCGGCTCTCGGGCCGGTGCGGGCTCTCGCGCGCGAGCGAGGGCCGGTCAGCTACGGAGAGGACGAGAGACATGAGCGCTGTCGCGAGCGGGCCCGATCCGCTCTGGTTCACCGACAACATTGCTCGCATCCACGTCACCGGCGAGCAGACCCGGGGTGCGTTCTGCGTGGTCGAGATGGAGGGCCGGCGCGGGTCGATGCCGCCCCTGCACGTCCACCGCCGCGACGAGGAGAGCTTCTTCGTGCTCGACGGCGAGCTGGTGCTCTTCGTGGGGGAGGAGGAGATCCGACTCGCGGCGGGCGGGTGCGTCGTCGCGCCTCGCGACGTGCCTCACACCTATCGGGTGGAATCCGAGCAGGCTCGCTGGGTCGATCTGAACGCCCCCGCCGGGTTCGAGCGCTTCGTCGCGGAGGTCGCCGTGCCGGCCGCGGGAGAGGGGCTTCCGCCGGCGGGCCGTGCCTCCGATCCCGCCGCGCTCGCGGCGGCCGCGGCCGCCCAGGGGATCGAGATCCTCGGACCTCCCGGGACGCTGCCGCGCGCGTAGCGGCTACGCCGCGGGCTCGTCGTCCTCCGGCTCGGCGTAGAGGCTCTCGGCGGCGAGCTCCAGCGCGCGGCGGCTCCAGAGCTTTACCTGCATGAAGACGTCGTCGCCGTAGGCCTCGAGGGCGTCGAGGGCGATCAGGGTGAAGCGGTCGCGGTTGATCTCTTCCTGGTCGACGGTGTCGCCGTCGAGCTCGGCGGTGGCGGCGACGGCGCCGCGGACGAGGGGGCGGCCCCAGACGAGGGTGACCGCGCCCGCGCGACCGTTCTCACCCCGCCAGCGGCCGATCACGTCGTCGTTCAGGTCGATCTTCCAGTCCGGGTTGTCCTCGGCGAGGACGTCGGTGAAGTCGGCGGTGGCGCGGAAGTCGGTGGCGTCGCCCTCGCCGACGGGGAGGGCGTAGGAGACGTGGCCGAAGAGCTCGAGGGTGCCCTCCTCGCTCTCGGTGCGCGCCGAGCAGGGGATCCAGACGCGGCCGCCCCAGGTGCGCTCCGGGAACCAGTCGACCTCCTCCGGCACCGCCGCCCCCGCGGGCAGGTCACCGATCGCGTCGACCGCTTCGACGAAGGCCTCGCGCAGGCGCGCGGCGAAGCGCCCGCCGGCGATGCCCTCCTGGCTGGTGTCGGCGATGAAGCGGGGGATCGGCCGCGGGTTCGGTGCCACGGCGCGGACCCTACACGCCGGGAGGGCGCTCGGCGCCGGTCAGGCGGCCGCCGGGACCGCCTCGGCGCGGCCGCGCAGCAGGGTGACCGCGGCGGCCGCGCCCAGCAGGCAGAGGCCGGCGCCGACCAGGAAAGCCAGCCGGTAGCCGCTGGTCAGCGCGTCGAGCTGCGCCGTCCCGCCGCCGAGCAGGTCGCTGGTGCGGGAGGTGGCGAGGGTCGTCAGCACCGCCAGGCCCAGCGTGCCGCC
>DASZUW010000200.1:0-13908 GCA_035547475.1 Solirubrobacterales bacterium | reverse complement strand
GACGCTCGGGTGCACCGGGTTCAGCGAGTTGCCGGTGCCGGTGAAGTCCATGTAGAAGCGCGGGTCGTCGGGGACGAGCCGGTAGTAGGCCTGGTTGTCGATGCCGCGGAAGGAGAGCATCGGCCCGAGGTGGTTGCCCTCCGCGGTGTGGTTGTAGACGACGTCGAGGATGACCTCGATCCCGGCCCGGTGGAGCGCCTTCACCATCCCCTTGAACTCGCGCACCTGCTCGCCGCGCGTCCCGGTCGCCGCGTAGTCGGAGTGGGGCGCGAAATAGCCGAGCGTCGAGTACCCCCAGTAGTTCGTGTAGCCGGCGTCGTGGAGGAAGCTCTCGCTGACGATGTGGTGGACCGGCATCAGCTCGACCGCGGTGACGCCGAGGGAGAGCAGGTGCTCGATCGCGGGCTCCGAGGCCAGCCCGGCGTAGGTCCCGCGCAGGTCCTCGCGCACGCCCGGGTGGCGCATCGTGAAGCCTTTGACGTGGGTCTCGTAGATGACCGTCTCCGCCCAGCGCGTCCGCGGCGGCCCCACCCCCTCCCAGTCGAAGGCCGGGTCGGCGACCACCGACCGCGGCACCGCATCGCGGTCGTCTTCGTCGTCGGGTTCGAGGTCGGCCTCCTCGGAGCCGTCGGGGACGTAGGGCAGGACGTTCGCCCGGTCCCAGTCGACCGGCCCGTCGATCGCCTTCGCGTAGGGGTCGACGAGGAGCTTGCGGCCGTTGAAGCGCTGCCCGGCCCGCGGGTCGTAGGGCCCGAAGACGCGGTACCCGTACCGCTGCCCCGGCCCGATCCCCGGCAGGTAGCAGTGCCAGTTGTGCGCTTCGCCGCGCTCCAGCTCGACCCGCGCTTCGCTCCCCTCGTCGTCGAAGAGGCAGAGGACGACTCCCTCGCCGTGCTCGGAGAAGAGCGAGAAGTTCGTCCCGGCGCCATCCCAGACCGCGCCGAGGGGGAACGGCTCGCCGGGCAGGACCTGGTTCATCGCAGCACCGCGCCGCCGAGCGCGGGGACCAGCACCGTCTCCCCGTCGGCCTGCACGGCGGCCTCGCCGTGGGTGCCGAGGACGACCTCGCGGGCCGTGCAGGGCACGTACTGCTCGTGGTCGGCGAAGTTGCAGACGACCTCGTGGGACCCGCGGCGCAGCCAGAGCCAGCGCTCGCCCTCGTCGAACTCCACCTCCTCGACCCGGGCGCCGCGCAGCTCGCGGCGGAGCGCCAGGAGGCGCCGGTAGAGCGCCGCGATCGCGGGGTCCTCCCGGCGGGTGAGCTTCGAGCGCTCGAAGGTCGCGCGGTCCTGCGGGTCGGGCACTTCGCCCGCGAACTCGACGAAGTCCTCGAACTCCCTGCGCCGCCCGTCGCGGGTCGCCGCGGCGACCTTCTTCTCGACGTGGTCGGCGAAGAACTGGAAGGGGGCTTCCTCGCCGTACTCCTCGCCCATGAAGAGGAGCGGCGTGAACGGGGAGAGCAGCACGCAGAGCGCCGCCAGCGGGCGCGCCCGCGGCGGCATCCGGTCGCCGAGCGCGCGGTTGCCGACCTGGTCGTGGTTCTGCGAGCAGACGACGAACTGGGCCGGCGCGCGGTCCGCCGCCAGCGCGCCGACGCGCCGTTCGCGCACCTCGGAGTAGCGCCCGTCGTAGACGAAGGGGCGGTCGAAGGCCTTCGCCAGGTCGGCGACCTTGCCGAAGTCGGCGTAGTAGCCCTGGCGCTCCTCGGTCAGCAGCGTGCGCAGCGAGTGGTGGAAGTCGTCGGCCCACTGGGCGTCGACGCCCCAGCCGCCCTCGGCCGCGGGCCGGATCGTCGCCGGGTCGTTGGCGTTCGTCTCGGCGATCACCGTCGCATCCTCTCGGATGGCGTGGACGCGCGCCGCCAACTCGGCGACCAGGTGGGTGGGGCTGGTGTCGAGGATCGCGTGCACGGCGTCCAGCCGCAGGCCGTCGACCCGGTAGTCGCGGACCCACATCTCGGCGTTCTGGATCGCCCACTCGCGCACCGGGTCCGAGCGCGCGGCGTCGTAGTTCAGGCCCTTTCCCCAGCCGGTCTGGTGGCCGGCGGTGAAGTAGGGACCGAAGTCGGTCATCGCCTTGGTCCCCGACGTACCCAGGTGGTTGTAGACGCAGTCGAGGATCACCGCCAGGCCGGCGCCGTGGGCGGCGTCGACGAAGCGCGCGAGCCCCGCCGGCCCGCCGTAGGGCGCGAACGGCGCGTAGATGTAGATGCCGTCGTAGCCCCAGCCGCGCGCGCCGGGGAAGGCGGCGACCGGCATCAGCTCGACCGCGGTGACGCCGAGCGCGGCGAGGCCGGGCAGGTGCTCGGTCGCGGCGTCGAAGGTCCCCGCGGCGGTGAAGCAGCCGACGTGCAGCTCGTAGACGACGAGGTCCTCGGGGGCGAGGGGCGGTGGCTCGGCCCTCCACTCGAAGGCGCCGGTGTCGACCACCCGCGAGGGCCCGCGGATGCCGTGCGGCTGGAAGCGCGAGCACGGGTCGGGGCGGCGCCTGCCGTCGAGGAGCACGTAGTAGTCCTGCCCCGGCGAGGCGTCGAGCGTCCCCGACCAGATCCCGTACCCCTCCTCGGCGAGCGGCTGGTCGCCGCCGCCCGCGAGCCGGATCGCGACGCCCTCCTCGGCCTTCGGCGCCCAGACGCGGAACTCGACGCCGCCGTCGACCGGGACAGCACCAAATCGGTGTTGCCAGGGATAGGAGGTCAAGACTCCGGCCGCAGCCAGACGACGCCGAGCGGCGGCAGGGTCAGCGCGGCCGAGCAGGGCTGCTCGTGCCAGCCGATCGGCTCGGCCTCGACGCCGCCGCCGTTGCCGACGTCGCCGCCGCCGTAGTGGCGCGAGTCGGTGTTCAGGATCTCCCTCCAGGCGCCCGACCGCGGCAGCCCGACCCGGTAGCCCTCGCGCGGCACCGGCGAGAGGTTGCAGACGCAGACCACGGTGCGCTCGCCGGCGGCCGCGGCGCGGCCGAACGCCAGCACGTTGCGCGCCGCGTCGTTTGCCTCGAGCCAGTAGAAGCCCTCGCCCTCGAAATCGCGCTCGTGCAGCGCCGGCTCGTCGCGCAGCAGCCGGTTCAGATCGCGCACCAGGCTCTGGATCCCGGCGTGCTCGGGCCGCTCCAACAGGTGCCAGTCGAGCGAGCGCTCGTAGCTCCACTCCGCCTCCTGGGCGATCTCGTTTCCCATGAAGAGGAGCTTCTTGCCCGGGTGCGCCCACATGTAGGCGTAGAGGGCACGGAGGTTCGCCAGCTTCTGCCGGCGGTCGCCCGCCATCTTCTCGTACATCGAGCCCTTGCCGTGCACGACCTCGTCGTGGGACAGCGGCAGGATGAAGTTCTCCGAGAAGGCGTAGACGAGGCTGAAGGTCAGCTCGTGGTGGTGGTAGCCGCGGTAGATCGGGTCGTGGCCGAAGTACCCGAGCGTGTCGTGCATCCACCCCATGTTCCACTTGAAGCCGAAGCCGAGGCCGCCGAGGTAGGTAGGCCGCGAGACCCCCGGCCAGGCGGTCGACTCCTCCGCCACCGAGACGATGCCGGGCTCGCGCCGGTAGAGCGTCTCGTTCATCCCCTTCAGGAACCCGACCGCCTCGAGGTCCTCGTTGCCGCCGAACTCGTTCGGCACCCAGGCGCCGGAGGGCCGCGAATAATCGAGGTAGAGCATCGAGGCGACGGCGTCGGCACGGATGCCGTCGGCGTGGTACTCGCGCGGCCAGAACAGGGCGCTGGCGGTGAGGAAGTTGCGCACCTCGTGGCGGCCGTAGTTGTAGATCAGCGTCCCCCACTCCGGGTGGGCGCCGCGGCGCGGGTCGGCGTGCTCGTAGAGCGCGGTGCCGTCGAAGCGGGCCAGCGCCCAGTCGTCGCGCGGGAAGTGGGCCGGGACCCAGTCGAGGATCACGCCGATCCCGGCGCGGTGGAGCCTGTCGACGAAGGCGCGGAACTCGTCGGGCGAGCCATAACGGGCGGTCGGCGCGAACTGGCTCGTCACCTGGTAGCCCCAGGAGCCGCCGAAGGGGTGCTCCATCACCGGCAGCAGCTCGACGTGGGTGAAGCCCAGGTCGGCGACGTAGGCCGCGAGCTCGTCGGCGAGCTCGGTGTAGGTGAGCGGGCGGTCCTCGCCGCCGGCGACGACGCGGCGCCAGGAACCGAGGTGGACCTCGTAGATCGAGATCGGGCCCCGGCCCGGCTCGGTGCGGCGGCGGCGCTCCATCCACTCGGCGTCGGCCCACTTGTGCGTGGAGCGGTGGACGACGGAGTCGGTGCGCGGCGGCTCGGTGGTGGCGAAGGCGAGCGGGTCGGCCTTCAGCCGCAGCTCCCCGGCGGCGGTGAGGATCTCGAACTTGTAGGGGGTGCCCTCGGCGACGCCGGGGACGAAGATCTCCCAGATCCCGGAGGCGCCGAGCGAGCGCATCTGGTCGAGGTCCCCGCGCCAGTCGTTGAAGGCGCCGACGACGCTGACCGAGCGGGCGCCCGGCGCCCAGACCGCGAACGCCGTCCCGCCCACCCCGTCGACCTCGGTCACGTGGGCGCCGAGCTTGCCGTAGAGGTCCTCGTGGCGCCCCTCGCCGATCAGGTGCAGGTCGACCTCGCCGAGCGTCGGCGGGAAGGCGTAGGGGTCGCGGATCGTGTACGGGCCGCCGTCGGGGTAGGTGATCTCGAGCTCGTAGCGGGGCGGGTCGTCGGCGTCGGCCCCCTCGAAGGCCCCTTCGAAGAGCCCGGCCGGGTGGGCCTTGGTCAGCTCGACGCTCTTGCCCCGCTCCGGCCGCGCCACCACCTTCTCGGCCGCCGGGCGGTAGGCGCGGACCACCAGCCCGTCGCCGTTCGGATGCACCCCGAGCAGGCTGTGCGGGTCGTGGTGTTCGCGGTGGATGAGACGATCGATCTCGGTGATCATGCGACCTCGACCTCCAACAACCGGGTGATACCCGCAACCGGGATCCCCACCCAGTCGGGCCGGTTGTTCAGCTCGTAGTTCAGCTCGTAGACGGCTTTCTCCAGCTCGTAGATCGCGAGCAGGTGGTCGATCTCCCGCCGGGTCGCGGGCAGGAGGGTCGGGTCGATCGCGTCGAGGTAGCCGTCGAGGAAGTCCTGGCGCGCGCGCACCTCCCAGTCGTCGGGCGGGGCGGCGCCGCGCCGCAGGCGGGCGGCGAGCGGCGCGTAGGCGAGCGAGCGCAGGAGCCCGGCGACGTCGCGCAGCGGCGAGGCCTTGGCGCGGCGCTCGGGCAGCGGCCGGGCGGGCTCCCCCTCGAAGTCGAGGATGGTCCAGCCGCGGTCCGACAAGAGCGCCTGGCCAAGGTGGAGGTCGCCGTGGACGCGGATCGCCATCCCGGCGCCGCCGATCCCGGCGAGGCCGCGGAGCTGGTCGCGGAGCTCCTCGCCGCGGTGGGCGATCGGCCCCAGGCGCTCGTCCTCGGGCAGGTCGAGGAAGGCGCGTTCGATCCCTTCGTCGAGGCTCGCGGTGAAGAGCGCCAGCGCCTCGTTGCCGCGTTCCTCCGGGGCGAAGGTCGGGTCGGTCGGGTCGCTGCCGAGCGCGGTGTGCATCGCGCCGACCGTGCGGCCGAGCTCCCGCAACGGCTCCAGGAGGGAGTCGGGGTCGCCCGCCAGCCCGTCCAGCACCAGCTCCCAGCCGTCGCGCCCGTCGGCGATGAGCTCCTGGACGATGCCGAGCGTCGCGTCGGCGGGGCGGCCTTCGTACTCGTACCAGCCGAGCAGCGCGGGGACGTGGCGGAAGCCGCGCTCGCCGAGGAAGCGGAGCAGCTCGAGCTCCGGGTTCACCCCGGCCTCGACCCGGCGGTAGACCTTCAGGATCGCGTTCTCGCCGAAGACGACCGAGGTGTTCGACTGCTCGGAGGAGATCGGCCGCGCCGCGGCGCCCGCCGGCACCGGCGGCGCCCCCTCGCACCACTCGAAGACGACGCGCCCCGCGGCGGAGGCGACCTGGCCGCCGGCGGCGATCAGCCGCAGGTGGCGCGGCGGATCGCGCCGCTCGGCGAGCAGGTCGTAGACGGCGTGCTCGCCGTCCTCGGTCGCCGCGATCCGCGCCTCCGCGGGCAGCTCGCCCGAATCGATCGCGACCGGCACCTGGTAGATCTCGTGGGTGCCGGTGCCGAAGTGGACTTCGACCAGGGCGATCCGCAGCGGCGGCGGCTCGGCGTCGAGCAGCGGCATGTCGATCACCGCGAAGTTGTTCACCTCGCGCGCCTTGGCGCCGAACCAGCGGCGCTCGACCAGCCAGTTGGCGAGCGCCTCGAGATCGACGCCCACCTCACCCATCGGAGCCCTCCTCGAGGAGCCGGAACCAGAAGAAGCCGCGCGGGGCCAGCGTCAGCAGGTAGGGAAGTGAGCCGATCCGCGGGAAGCGGGCGTGGCCGAACATCTCTTCCGGGTGGCGCCCCTCGTGGTCTGAGAGGTCGAGTTCCACCGCCTGGGCGGAGCGCGAGAGGTTGTGGACGCAGAGCATCAGGTCGTCTTCATAACGGCGGATGTGGGCGAAGATCCGGGCGTTCTCGGGGGCGAGCGGGCGGTACTCGCCGAGGCCGAAGACCGGGTGTTCCTTGCGCAGGGCGATGAAGCGGCGCAGCCAGCGGAGCTGCGAGGTCGGCGTGCGGAGCTGGGCCTCGACGTTCACCGCCGCGTAGCCGTAGACCGGGTCCATCGAGGGCGGCGCGTAGATCTGGGCGAAGTCACCGGTCGAGAAGCCGCCGTTGCGGTCGCCGGTCCACTGCATCGGCGTGCGCACGCCGTCGCGGTCGCCGAGGTAGACGTTGTCGCCCATGCCGATCTCGTCGCCGTAGTAGAGGATCGGGCTGCCGGGCAGCGAGAAGAGGATCGCGGTCATCAGCTCGATCTCGTCGCGGCCGTTGTCGAGCAGCGGCGCGAGGCGCCGGCGGATGCCGATGTTCAGTTTCGCCCGCGGGTCCATCGCGTACTCCGCGTACATGTATTCGCGCTCCTCCTCGGTCACCATCTCGAGCGTCAGCTCGTCGTGGTTGCGCAGGAAGAGGCCCCACTGGCAGCCCGCGGGGATCTGCGGCGTCTGTTCGAGGATGGAGACGATCGGGGTCGCGTCTTCGCGCCGCAGCGCCATGAAGAGGCGCGGCATCACCGGGAAGTGGAAGGCCATGTGGCACTCGTCGCCGTCGCCGAAGTAGTCGACCACCTCGGCGGGCCACTGGTTCGCCTCGGCGAGCAGCACCCGGTCGGGGTAGTTCGCGTCGACCTCCTCGCGCACGCGCTTGAGGTAGGCGTGCGTCTCGGGGAGGTTTTCGCAGCTCGTCCCCTCCCGCTCGTACAGGTAGGGGACGGCGTCGAGGCGGAAGCCGTCGAGGCCGCGGTCGAGCCAGAAGCGCAGCACGTCCAGCATCGCCTCCCGCACTTCCGGGTTGGCGTAGTTCAGGTCGGGCTGGTGGTCGAAGAAGCGGTGCCAGTAGTAGGCCTTCGCCCGCTCGTCCCAGGTCCAGTTCGACCGTTCGGTGTCGACGAAGATGACCCGCACGTCGTCGTACCTGCGCGGGTCCTCCGACCACACGTACCAGTCGCGCTTGGGGGAGCTCGGGTCCGAGCGCGCCTCCTGGAACCACGCGTGGTCGGCGGAGGTGTGGTTCATGACCAGGTCGGCGATCACGCGGATGCCGCGCTGGTGGGCCTCGCCGATGAAGCGCTCGAGCTCGGCGAGCGTCCCGTAATCCGGGTGGATGTCGTCGAAGGCGGCGATGTCGTAGCCGCCGTCGCGCAGCGGCGAGGGGTACATCGGCAGCAGCCACACGCAATCGACGCCGAGCCACTGCAGATAATCGAGCTTCTCGATCAGGCCGCGGAAGTCACCCATCCCGTCGCCGTTGCCGTCGAAGAAGCCGCGCACGTACACCTCGTAGAAGACCGCGGTCTTGAACCAGAGCGGTTCGGCCTCGAACCAGCGCTCCGGGGCGGCGTCGGCCTCGGCGCCTTGGCTGGGGCCCGGCGGCGCGGCGGCGCGGGCGGCGCCGGAGCGCAGCGAGCCGATCGCGGCGTGGACGTCGGTGGTGTAGCGGCTCACGGCCCTTCCACCCTCATCACGTGCGCCATCCGCTGCCCCGGCGCGAGGCGCAGGTAGTTGCGGCCGATCGCCCAGTCGTAGAGCTGGTCGTCGAGGAGATCGCGGACCCGGAAGGCGGGCGCGGTGCCGAGCCAGGCGGGCACGTTCACGATCCCCTCCTGGGTGTGGTGTGGGTCGAGGTTGACCGCGGTGATGACGGTGTTGTCGCCGGTGCGCTTGGCGTAGGCGATGAGGTCGTCGTTCTCGGTCTCGAGCCAGGCGAGGTTGGAGAGGAACTGGAGGGCGGGGTTCTCGCGGCGCGCCCGGTTCAGGCGCGCGAGGAGCGGCAGCAGCGGGCCGTCGAGGGAGCGCTCGCGCAACCGGTACTTCTCCGAGTCGGCGTACTCCTCGCTGCCCTGTTCGACCGGGGTGTTCTCGAAGCTCTCGAAGCCGGAGTAGATGCCGTAGCTCGGCGAGAGCGTGGCGGCGAGGACGAGGCGCGCCTCGAACGCGGGCGGGCCGCCGTCGACGAGGTAGGAGGTGAGGATGTCCGGGGTGTTGGCGAAGAAGTTCGGGCGCGCGAAGTCGGCCGTCTCGTAGGCGAGCTCGTCCACGTACTCGACGAGCTCCCACTTCCGGTTCTTCCAGGTGAAGTACGTGTAGGACTGGCTGAAGCCGAGCTTGGCGAGGGCCAGCATCTTCGCCCGGCGGGTGAAGGCCTCGGCGAGGAAGATCACGTCGGGGTGGGCGGCGCGGACGTCGGCGATCAGCCATTCCCAGAACGGCAAGGGCTTCGTGTGTGGGTTGTCGACGCGGAAGGCGCGCACGCCGCGCCCGACCCAGAGCGCGACGATGTCGCGGAGCGCCTCCCAGAGGCCCTTCCAGTCCTCGGAGTCGAAGTTCAGGTTGTAGATGTCCTGGTATTTCTTCGGCGGGTTCTCGGCGTACTTCAGGGTGCCGTCGGGGCGGTGGTCGAACCACTCGGGGTGTTCCTTCAGCCAGGGGTGGTCGGCGGAGCACTGGATCGCGAGGTCCAGCGCGATCTCCATGCCCTGCTCGCGGGCGGCGGCGAGGAGGGCTTCGAAGGAGGCGAGGTCGCCGAGGCTCGGCTCGATCGCCTCGTGGCCGCCGCGCTCGGAGCCGATCGCCCAGGGGCTGCCGGGGTCCGCGGGCCCGGCGACGAGCGCGTTGTCGGCACCCTTGCGGTTGGTGTGGCCGATCGGGTGGATCGGCGGCAGGTAGATCACGTCGAAGCCGAGCTCGGCGAGGCGCGGCAGCTGCGCGCGGACGCCGTCGAAGCCGCCCCAGGAACGCGGAAAGAGCTCATACCAGGCGCCGAAGCGGGCGCGCTCGCGCTCGACGCAGGCGCCCAGCCGGTTGCCGGTGACGAAGTCGCGGCGCTCGGGGTTGCGCTCGAGCGCCTCCAGCAGGCTCGGGTCAAGGACGGCGTCGAGCCTCGCCGCCGGGGTCGCGCCGTCGTCCTCGGCGACCCTCAGCGCGGCGTCGATCCGCCGGCCGTCGACGAGGGCGGCGCGGGGGCGGGCGGCGCGCAGGAGCTCCACCCCTTCGACGACCTCGCTCGCGAGGTCGGCCTCGCCCGCGGCGCGCTTGCGGGCGACCTCGTCGTGCCAGGTGGCGAAGCGGTCGGTGAAGGCGCCGACCTCGTACGCCCAGATGCCTTCCCGGTCGGGGACGAAGGAGCCTTCCCAGCGGTCGCCGTCGACCGCGCGGTCGATCCACGTCATCGGCGCCTCCCGCCACTCGCCGCCCGGCGGGCGGAAGCGCAGGACCGCGCGGATCGCGTCGTGGCCGTCGCGGAGGACCTCGGCGGAGACGTCGAGGCGCTCGCCGACCGTCCGCTTCACGTCGAAGCGCCCGCCGTCGATCTGCGGGCGCACGTCGCGGATGCGGATGCGCGGCGGCGGCTCGACGTGGGCGCCTGGTTCGGGGAGCCCGCGCGTAAGTCGCTTGAAAACGGATACTGACATCGAATCCCTCATCTCCCCGTTTCCGAACTGGCCTAACTCCGATTTCCGCTCCTTCCTCAACGGTGGCCCGATCGCCCGGGCCGACCCGCCAAGCTCGTGTGAACGGGGTGCAACTGCACCCGACCTCCTTGCCGGGTGGGCGGCTCGGCGAGGAGGCGTTCGCCTTCGTCGACTGGCTCGCCGCGGCCGGGCAGAGCTGGTGGCAGGTGCTGCCGCTCGGGCCGCCGGGCGAGGGCGGCTCCCCGTACAAGTCGCCCTCGGCGTTCGCCGGGTCGCCGGCGCTGCCGGCCGAGCCGGACGCGCCGGTCACCGCGGCCGAGGTCGCGGCGCTGCGCGCGCGCGAGGGCTACTGGCTCGGGGACTGGGAGGCGTTCGCGGGGCCGGGCGCGGTCGCCGACCAGGTGCGCTTCGACCGCGAGTGGACGGCGCTGCGGGAGTACGCGGCGCGGCGAGGGGTCGGGATCATCGGCGACCTGCCGATCTACGTCGCCGCGGAGGGCGCCGACCACCGCGCCCACCCGGAGCTCTTCCGGTCCGGCGCCCAGGCGGGCGCCCCGCCCGACAAGTTCTCGGCGGCCGGGCAGCTCTGGGGCAACCCGCTCTACGACTGGCCGGCGCTGCGGCGGCGAGGCTACCGCTGGTGGGTGGAGCGGCTGCGGCGGACCTCGCGGCTTGTCGACCTCTCGCGGATCGACCACTTCCGCGGCTTCGTCGCCTACTGGTCGGTGCCGGAGGGCGACGCCGACGCGAGCGGCGGCCACTGGGCGCGCGGCCCGGGGCGGGCCCTCTTCGAGGCGATCCGGCGCGAGCTCGGCGACCTGCCGCTGGTCGCCGAGAACCTCGGCGAGATCACGCCGCCGGTCGAGCGCCTGCGCCGCGACCTCGGCCTGCCGGGGATGGCGGTAATGCAGTTCGCCTTCGACCCCGACGAGCCGGAGAGCCCCTACAAGCTCGCCCGCCACGAGGAGAACGACGTCGTCTACACCGGCACCCACGACCACGACACCGCGCGCGGCTGGTACGAGGGCCTGGGCGCCGACTCGCGCGCCGAGTTCGAGCGCTCGCTGGCCGCGGCGGGGATCGAGGAGGACGAGCCGTGGTGGGCGCTGATCCGCCTCACCATGACCTCCCGCTGCCGCACCTGCATCCTCCAGGCGCAGGACGTCCTCGGCCTCGGCAGCGAGGCGCGCATGAACACCCCCGGCACCGTCGGCCCCCGAAACTGGTCCTGGCGCCTGGACCCCGGCGCCCTCACTCCCGAGCTCGCCGCCCGCCTGCGCGAGGCCACCGCCGCCGCCGCCCGCCTCCCGTCGCGGTCGTCCTGACCAACCCCTCCCGACGCCCCGGAAGTGTCACAGCCGCGCGCCCCGTCTTGTCGAAGGGGTAGAGACTCGATCGGAAAGGAGCTGACGATGAAGGTGTTCGTGGCCGGAGCGACGGGAGCGATCGGGCGGCAGTTGGTGCCGCTGCTGGTCGAAGCGGGGCACGAGGTCCACGGGATGACCCGCAAGGAGTCAAACCGGGCGCTGCTGGAGGAGCTGGGCGCGGTGCCGGTCGTCGCCGACGCGCTCGACGCGTCCCAGGTCGCCGCCGCCGTGGGGCGGGCGGAGCCGGACGTGATCGTGCACGAGCTCACCGCGATCGGCGACGTCGACACGCGCCACATGGAGAGGAGCTTCGCCCTGACCAACCGCCTGCGGACCGAGGGGACCGACCACCTGCTCTCGGCCGGCCAGGCGGTCGGCGTCGAGAAGTTCGTCGCCCAGAGCCACATCATGGCCTACGGCCGCACCGACGGCGCGGTGAAGACCGAGGAGGACCCCGACGACCGCGCGCCGACGGCGGGGCTGCGGCCGAACCTGGAGGCGATCGAGCCCCTCGAGGAAGCGGTGCTCGGCGCGTCGTGGACGGAGGGGGTCGTGCTGCGCTACGGCTGGTTCTACGGGCCGGGGACCTCGATGGCGCGCGGCGCCGAGCAGGCCGAGCTCGTCCGCAGGCGCAAGTTCCCGGTGGTCGCCGACGGCGGCGCGGTGTGGTCCTGGATCCACGTCGCCGACGCGGCGGCGGCGACGCTGGCGGCGGTCGAGCGCGGCCGGCGCGGCGTCTACAACGTGGTCGACGACGACCCGGCGACGGTGGCCGAGTGGCTGCCGGCGCTGGCGCGGCAGCTCGGCGGCAAGCCGCCGCGGCGGGTGCCCCGCCTCGTCGGCCGGCTCTTCGCGGGCGAGACCGGCGTCGTGATGATGACCGAGCTGCGCGGCGCCTCCAACGCGAAGGCCAAGCGGGAGCTCGACTGGCGTCCCGCCCACCCGAGCTGGCGCGGGGCGCTGGGGGCCGCGTGACCGGGCGCGAGGCGCTGCTCGAGGAGCTGCGGCCGCAATCGTTCGCGATCGCCTACCGGATGCTCGGCAGCGTCGCCGAGGCCGAAGACGTGGTGCAGGAGGCGCTGGTGCGGCTGCACCAGGCGCTCGACGGCGAGGAGCGGATCGCCTCGCCGGCCGCCTTCCTCGCGACGGTGACGACGCGGCTCGCGATCAACGAGCTGCGCTCGGCGCGGGCGCGGCGGGAGCGTTACATCGGCGAGTGGCTGCCGGAGCCGATCATCACCGACGAGCGCGAGGACCCGGCGGCGCGCGCCGAGCTCGCCGACTCGCTCTCGCTGGCGCTGCTGGTGGCGCTGGAGAGCCTGACGCCGGAGCAGCGCGCGGTCCTGCTGCTGCGCGACGTCTTCGAGTACTCCTACGCGGAGATCGCACGGATCGTCGACAAGAGCGAGGCGGGAGTGCGACAGCTCGCGAGCCGGGCGCGGCGCCAGGTCGAGGAGAGGCGGCCGCGCTTCCGCACCACCGAGGAGCACCGCGACGTGATCGCGCGGCGGTTCGTCGAGGCCGCCGAGCGGGGCGACCTCGCCGGGCTCGAGGCGGTCCTGGCCGCCGACGTGCGGCTGAGCGGGGACGGGGGCGGCAAGGTGCCGGCGCTGGCGCGGGCGCTGCGGGGAAGGGCGCGGGTGTCACGGACCCTGCGCGCCTGGACGACGCAGATGAGGCGGGTCCCGGGAGCCTCGCTGCGCGGCGCCGAGGTGAACGGCGCCCCGGGCGTGGTGATCCTCGACGGGCGCGGGCGCCTCGTCAGCGTCTGGGCCCTCGACATCGCGGGCGGCGCGATCGTCGGCATCGACTCGATCGTCAACCCCGACAAGCTCCGCCACCTCGGCCCGGTCGCCGACTACGAGGAGCTGCTGCGCTCGCTGCGGTAGGCGTCACACCGGCGGGTCCCCGGTTGTCAGTCACCTGAGACGTCAACCACGGAAAGGACTCACATGTCAGAGCTCGCGACCCAACCGCTCACCGGGACCTACGTGGCCTCGCCCGGGCCCTCCACCTTCGCCTTCAAGGTCCGCCACTCGGGCACCTTCTGGTTCCGCGGCGTGATGCCGGAGGCGCGGGCGACGCTGCGCGCCGACGCGGGCGGCCTGGTGCTGGAGGGCGCCGCGAAGGCCGAGTCGATCTCGGTCCACGAGCCGCCGCAGATGCGCGCGCACCTGCTCGCCGCCGACTTCTTCGACGCCGCCACCCACCCCGAGATCACCTTCCGCTCGACCGACCTGCGCCTTCGCGACGACGGCTGCCTCGACCTCGACGGCGAGCTCACCATCAAGGGCATCACCAGCCCGATCAAGGCACACGGCCACTGGTCCGGGCCCCGCCAGGCCGCCTTCGGCGAGATCGCCGGTCTCTCCCTTAAAACCGCCTTCGACCGCCGCGACTTCGGCTTCGACTGGCAGGCGGAGATGCCCGACGGCGGCGACGCCCTCGGCTGGGAGGTCGAGCTGGAAGTCGACCTCATGCTGATGCCGGGGGCGGCGGAAGCCGAGGCCTGAGCCCCGCGGGCGGCGGGACGCCCGCCGGCGCCTCGGGGGGC
>DASZUW010000199.1:0-1809 GCA_035547475.1 Solirubrobacterales bacterium | reverse complement strand
CGCCTTCGTCACGGCGCCTCATCTCGGTGACGGTCCCGTGCGTCGTCCGTGGGCCTTCCGTCCGTCTCCCGTCACCCTGCGGCCAGGGTCGCTCGCCCTCTCCCCGCAGACCCGGCCGTCCCTTTCCCGCCCCTGTGTCTGCCCGCCGCCGCCTCGATCCCGGAGATGTTCGTCTTCGCCGCGATCGCCGGCGTCACCCTCGCGCCGCAGATCGCCGTCCGCAACCAGGTGATCCAGACCACCTTGGTCGCCGGCACCGCGACCGAGGCCTTCACCTGGCTGGCCCTGGCGACGCGGTCGGGGCGAGCGTCGGATCGGCGCTGGTCGAGGCCGCCGGCTGGCGCGCCGGGGCCGGCGTCGCCGTCGTCCTGCCCGCGGTCGCGACGCTCGTCGTCCTCGCCCGCCGCGACCTGCTCGGGTGAGCGCAAAGCGTTGACAGCGCCGCGCGCGGCGGCGAGGATCGGACCATGTCAGAGCCCGTCCATTCGGATGGACGTGCGCGACCTGGCGGCGCGCCGGTCCCGGAAGGGGGAGTGATGGCGGAGGTCGCTCCCGCCAACGAGGAGTCGACGGAAGCCTGGAGCGGCCCGCTGTTCGAGCGCTTCGTGCGCTTTCGTCCCTACGTCGCCGAAGGGCTGGGACAGCACGGCGAGGTGGCGCTCGCGGCGCACCCGCCGCGCCCTGGCGACCGCGCCCTCGACATCGGCTGCGGCTTCGGCGACACGACGCGGCGCCTGGCGGAGCTCGTCGGCCCCGCGGGCGAGGCGGTCGGCGTCGACGTCTCCGCGCCGTTCGTCGAGCTGGCGCGCGAGGAGGCGGCGCGGGCCGGCGTCGCCAACGTCGGCTACCGCGTCGGGGACGTGCAGATCGCCGACCTCGGCGGTCCCTACGACTACGTCTTCTCGCGCATGGGGGTGATGTTCTTCGCCAACCCGGTGCAGGCGCTGCGCAACGTGCGGGCGGCGATGCGGCCGGGCGGTCGCGCCTGTTTCGTCGTCTGGCGGCGCAAGCTCGACAACGGCTGGGTCCACGAGGCCGAGCGGGTGGTCGAGCAATACCTCGAGCACCCGGAGGAGACCGAGGAGCCGACCTGCGGGCCGGGCCCGTTCTCGATGGCCGATGCCGACGTCGTGACCCAGCAGCTCGCGATCGCCGGGTTCGAGGCGATCGAGCTGCGCCGCAGCGACCTGCCGCTGAAGATGGGCGCCGACCTCGAGGGCGCCATCGACCTGGTCATGTCGATCGGGCCGGCGGGCGAGGTCCTCCGCCTCTGGGGCGACCGTGCGGAGGAGATCCGGCCGCGGATCGCCGCCGATATCCGCGGCGTCCTCGAGCAGTTCGAGACCGACGACGGCGTCCTCGCGCCGTCCTCGACCTGGATCGTCTCGGCGCTCGCGCCGGGCGCCTAGCGGGCGAGGCCGGCCAGCTCGTAGGCGGCGCGCAACCCGTCGCCGAAGGCGCGGACGGCGTTCAGCTCGCTCGGGTCGAGCGCGCCGCCGACGACGCGGTGCGGGACCTCGAGCCGCGCGAGCAGCGGCCGCAGCTCGTCGCGGCGCTCCTGTCCCGCGGCGATGACGACCCGATCCGCGGCGATCAGCTCGACGCCCCCGTCCTCGCGCTCGATCTCGATCCCCTCCGGCGTGATCCGGCGATAGGAGAGCCCGGTGAGCGTGCGAACCCCCGCGTGCCTCAGCGCGTCGAGCCACACCCACCGCGTCGTGCGCCCGATCCCGCTTCCGACCCTGCCCGAGCGTCGCATCAGCGTCACCGCCGTCGTTGCGTGGTTGGAAACTTCGCCTATGTCGAAGT
>DASZUW010000198.1:0-5639 GCA_035547475.1 Solirubrobacterales bacterium | reverse complement strand
GGGTCGGTTGGGCATCCGCGGCAGCCGCAGGCGCCCCGCGCCCTCACCCCTCCCGCCCGCCCCCGCGCCCTTCCCCGCTATCCCACCCGCCGCGAGGTCGCCAGCCCGGTCGTCGGTGCCGCCGTCGCGCGGGCCGCGTCGATCAGGCCGGCGCCTTGGACCGTGTGGGGGTAGCCGAGGGTGCGCGCCGTCACCTCCAGGCGCTTCGTCACCGCCCGCACGCGGGCTTTGCCCTTGAGGGTCTTGGGGATGACGCCGGAGGCGAGCATCAGGGCCACGGTGCCGGAGACGTGGGCCGCCGCCATCGAGGTGCCGGCGTAGTCGCTGGGGATCGTGAACTGGTCCGTCGTCCCGGGGCGCAGGGTCACCTGGTAGATGGGGCGGGAGAGGACGGAGGGGCAGCCGGCGGCGGGCGGGCCGCCGCCCGGGGCGACGACGTCGATCCCCTTGCCCGCGAGGGAGTAGGAGCCGATGCAGCCGCCCTCGGTGGAGCCGCCGACGCCGATCACGCGGGGGCCGGTGGCGGGCTCGGAGACGCAGCTCTTGGTGCCCGAGGCGCCGGGGGTGAGGTTGCCGCCGGAGGCAACCGTGACGATGCCGTGGTCGTAGGCTTCACGCAGGGCTTCGTCGACCTGGGGCACCTTCTCGCCGCAGGCGAAGTTGAAGCTCATGTTGATGACCTGGGCGTGGCTGCGGATCGCGAAGCGGATGCCTTCGGCGATGCGACTGGCGTAGCCGACGTTGGCGCTGTTCAGGACGCGGACGGGGATCAGGGCGGCGTTGTAGGCGATGCCGCTGAGGCCGACCCCGTTGTCGGTCTGCTCGGCGATCGTCCCGGCGACGTGGGTGCCGTGGCCGTTCTCGTCGAGCGGCAGGCGATCGTGGTCGACGAAGTCTTCGCCGGGGAGGAACTGGGTCGGCGAGAAGTCGGGGCTGCGGACGTAGCGGCCGCCGTAGTCGCGGTAGGCGATGCCGCTGTCGAGCACCGCGACGCGGATGCCGACGCCGCCCGGGCGCCCGTCGGCGATCAGGTTCGCCCAGGCGCCGACGACGTCGATGCCGCCCGGCGAGGTCGGCAGCTTCGCGCTCGGCGTGCCGGAAAAGGGGAGGAAGTCCCACTGCTTCTGCGCCCAGCCGCCGGGGGTGGGCGGTGAGCCGGGCGCCGCTTCGAGCGTGCCGGGATCGTCGGGGTCCCAGGGTTCGAGTTCCGCCGCCGAGGCGGTCGCCGCGTAGTTCGGCTCGGCGTATTGCACCTGCGGCTTGGCGCGCAGGGCGCGCGCGGTCGCCAGCACCCCGACCCCGCGCGGCAGCCCGACCGTGTGCCCGTGCCGTTCGCCCTTGAACTTGACCACGACCTGGCGCGGCGCGAAGCGGCGCGCGGGGCCGATCCCGCTGGCCGCGCCCGCGTCCCCCGCGGTCGCGCCGAGGAGCGCGAGCAGGGCCGCCAAGGCGCCGATCAAGGCGAATCTGTTCCACGTCGAGTGCATTCCGGTCCCCTTCGAACACGCTGCCCCTGCCGAAGTTGTAGGCGGGATACTCCCCGATCGATGGGCCCGGCGGGACACAACTTCCCTGAGCAAGGCGCGGCCGCCCACGAGCGCGGGATGGATCTGGCCCTGGCCGAGGCGCGGCGCGCCGAGGGCCACGGCGACGTGCCGATCGGCGCCGCGCTCCTGCGCGACGGCGAGCTCCTCGCGGCGGCCGGGAACGAGCGCGAGCTGCGCGGCGACCCGACCGCCCACGCCGAGGTCCTGGCGATCCGCGCCGCGGCCGCGGCCCTCGGCGGCTGGCGTCTCGCCGACACCACCCTCTACGTCACCCTCGAGCCCTGCGCGATGTGCGCCGGCGCGATCGTCCTCGCCCGCATCCCCACCGTCGTCTTCGCCGCCCCCGACCCCAAGGCAGGCGCCGCCGGCAGCGTCCTCGACGTCCTCGCCGAGCCCGCCCTGAACCACCGCCCCCGCGTGATCGCCGGCGTGCGCGCCGCCGAGTCCGCCACCCTCCTGCGCACCTTCTTCGCCGCCCGCCGCTGAGGGAAGAGCAGGACAAAGCCCGCTCTCCGTTCTCCCGGGCCAGCACGGCAAGGGCGCAGGAAAGTGAGGCGAGGGGAGCGCACAACGGTGCGTGACCCGAGTCGAACGACCGAGGACGCCGCCACGCGCCTCCGGAAGGACGGAGAGGGTGGGATTCGAACCCACGAGGCGAGTCAACCCCGCCCACACGATTTCCAATCGTGCTCCTTAAGCCACTCGGACACCTCTCCAGGTGAGGATCAAGCCTAGCCAGTCCCGACCGCCCAGCGCCGCGTCGATAGGATCACCGGCTGCGCCGCGAACCCCGCGGAGGGGTGCCGGAGTGGTTGAACGGGACGGTCTCGAAAACCGTTGGCGTCGCAAGGCGCTCGTGGGTTCGAATCCCACCCCCTCCGCCTAGTCGATGGGCCGAAAAGTCCTGATATAGAGGACTTTTCGGCCCATCGACCTTCGCTCAGTCGTCGGGGGACCAGCGGCGGCGGGAGCGCTTGCGCTCGGCGGTGCGGCGCTTCTGCTCGAGGCGGCGGCGACGGGAGGCGCGCGTCGGCCTGGTGGGGCGGCGGCGCTTCGGGACGCGCAGGGCGGCGGCGAGCTTCGCGGCCAGGCGGTCCAAGGCCAGCTCGCGGTTGCGGGTCTGGCCGCGGGCGTCCTGGGCGACGGCGGTGACGAGCGGGCCGAGCCGCTCCAGCAGGCGGGCGCGGCGCGCCTCGTCGAGGGAGCGCGAGGCAGCCACGTCGAAGACCGCTTCGACCCGCGATGCGGTGACGTTGGCGTGCTGGCCGCCCGGCCCCGAGGAGCGGCTCGCGCGCAGCTCGATCTCGGCGAGCGGGATCGCCAGGCGCTCGTCGATCCGCAGCTCCTCGGCCACGGTCAGGCCAGCTCGGGGATGTGGCGCTCGAGGTGGGCGGCGATCGTCCGGCGTACCCAGGCGCGCGTCTCGGCGTCGGCCATCCGATAGCGGCCGAGGAGCATCTTCTGGTCCTCGAGCGGCAGCCCGGCGATCTCCCACGACACCGCGAGCCGCTCGAAGAGCACCTCCTCGCGCCGCGCCCAGACGTCCTCCAGCGAGGCGGCGTGGCTCGCCGGCGCCTCGCCGATCTTCGCGATCGTCGCCGCGCTCAGCCGCTCGCGCAGCACCAGCACGTTGCCCTCCGGATCGGTGTAGGCGACGGTCGGCGCCTTCTCGCGCGGCCGCCGCTGCCCTTTCTTGCGCTTGGCCATGGGTGACGAGTTTGCCAGTCTCCGGGGTATGGACGCGACGGTGACGATCGGCGTGCCGGTCGACTCGGTCGGCCGCTCCGGCGGCACCGAGCTGGCGCCCGCGACCCTGCGCGAGCTCGGCCTGCCCGAGGCGCTCGGCGCCCGCGACGAGGGTGACCTCGCGGTGCGCATCCGCGGCGAGGAGCGCGACCCGGCGACCGGGATCGTGGCGAGCGCCGACGTCCTCGACACCACCGCGACGATCCGCGCCGCCGTCGCCGCCACGCTCGCCGCCGAGGAGCGCCCGTTCCTGATCGGCGGCTGCTGCGCCGAGCTGCCCGGTGCCCTGGGGGGCGCGCGCGACGCGCTCGGCGCCCCGCTCGGCCTCGTCCACGTCGACGGCCACCTCGACCTCTACGACGGCGCGACCTCGACCACCGGCGAGGCCGCCGACATGCCGGTCTCGGTCGCGCTCGGGATGGGTCCGGGCGCCTGGGTCGACGCCGCGGGGGGCGCCGCGGCGATCCCCGAGCGCACCGCGCTGGTCGGCTTCCGCGACCGCGCCGAGACGATCGCCGACGGCATGCGCCAGCCCGAGGAGCTGGTCCGCCCGCCGCTCCTCTACGGAGCCGAGGAACTGCGCGAGCGCGGCGTCGCCGCGGCGGCCGCGGAGCTCGCGACGCGCCTCGCGGCGGCGGGTCCCTTCTGGCTGCACCTGGACGTCGACGTGCTCGACGAGGCGCTCTTCCCGGCCACCGACTACCTGCAGCCCGGCGGCCTCGACTGGGACGAGCTCGCCGCCGTGCTCACGCCGCTGGCCGCCTGCGAGCGACTCGTCGGCGCCTCGCTCGCGTGTTACAACCCGGACAAGGACCCGGGCCTCGCCTGCGGTCGCCGCCTCGTCGAGGCGCTCGCCCGCTGAGCGCCGCCACCACCACGGGGGCGAGCAGCTTCACGCCAGCGCGTCGATCTTCGTCGCGAGCTCGAAGTCGGCGGCGGTGAGGCCGCCCTCGGAGTGGGTGGAGATGGTCACCGTCACCGTGCTCCAGGAGATCGCGAGGTCGGGGTGGTGGCCCATCTCCTCGGCCGGGGCGACCAGCGAGTCGACGAAGCGGACCGAGCCGACGAAGTCGCCCCGGTCGAAGTCCTTTGCGATCGCGTCGCCGCGCCGCTCCCAGCCCGCCAGCCCGGCCAGCTTCGCCTCGATCTCCGCGTCTCCCAGCAACGCCATCCGTCCAAGCGTAGCCGCCTGAGCGCGCGACTTCGTCACATCCGGGGAGGGAACTACGGCGTCAGGATGATCTTCAGTGCCTCGCGGCGGTCGTAGATCGCGTAGGCCTCGACCGCTTCGTCCAGCTTCATGTGGTGGGTGACGAGCGGCGTCGGGTCGAGCCTGCCCGACTCGAGCAGCGCCAGCACCCGGTCGACGTGGGCGATCACGTTGGCCTGGCCGAGCCGCAGGTCGAGCCCCTTCAGCCAGGCGAGGCCGAGGTTCATCTCCGACCTGCCGACCTGGACGCCGATCCCGGACACCGTTCCGGCGCTGCGGGCGAGGGAGATCGCGGCGTCGACCGCCGCCGGGGCGCCGACCGCCTCGATCACGACGTCGGCGCCGCGCCCGCCGCTCGCTCCTCGCACCTCGGCTTTGGCGTCGCCCTCGGTGAGGTGCACCGGGGTCGCACCGAACCGCCGCGCCAGGTCGAGCCGCTGTTCGACCGAATCGACCGCGAAGACGTGCGCGGCGCCACCGGCGATCGCCGCCTGCACCGCGCAGAGCCCCACCGGCCCGAGTCCCAGCACCGCGACCGTGTCGCCCTCCTTCATGCCCGAGTGGGACACCGCGTGGTACCCGGTGCCCATCACGTCCCCGGCGAACAGCGCGACGTCGGCCGACATCCCCTCCGGCACCTTGCGCAGCACCATGTCGGCGAAGGGCACCAGGGCCTGGTCGGCCTGCGTCCCGTCCAGCGACCCGAGGTTCTTGCCGTGGCCGAAGGTGCGCCCGCGCTCGCAGCGGTGATAGTCGCCGCGCAGGCAGTTCGCGCAGCTGCCGCACGCGACGAGGAACGTCCCGAGCACCCGATCGCCGACGCCCACCCGCGTCACCGCGTCGCCCACGTCCAGCACCTTGCCGACGTACTCGTGGCCGATGCACGTCCCGGGCTCGACCGGCACCCGCCCGTGATAAATGTGCAGATCCGAGCCGCAGACCCCGCTCGCCTCGATCGCGATCACCGCCTCGTCGGGCCGCCCCACCACCGGCTCCGGCCGCTCCTCGACCCGCACCTCCCCCGGCGCCTGAAAAGTCACCGCCCGCATGGGGGCAACCTACAGGGCGGGGGCGGGGTGGGGGACGGAGGTGCGGAAGGCCTGCATCTGCCGCGGATGCCATACCGACCCTGGTCT
>DASZUW010000197.1:0-4472 GCA_035547475.1 Solirubrobacterales bacterium | reverse complement strand
CCTCGAGATCGCCGACCAGACCCTCCAGATCCACGGCGGCTACGGCTACGCCCGCGAGTACGGCATCGAGCGAGCCGTCCGCGACGCCCGCCTCGGCCCGATCGGCGGCGGCACCGACGAGGTGATGAAGGAGATCATCGGCAAGACTCTCGGGTTGTGATCTACCTGCTGCGACACGGCGAGGCGGAGCCGGGAAACGGGGACGACGCGGCGCGTCGCCTCACGGGGAAGGGAGAGCGGCAGGCGCGGGACGCGGGGCGGGCGCTCGCGGCGCTCGGGGCGGAGATCGATGCCTGCCTTGCCTCGCCGAAGGTGCGGGCGCTCGAGACCGCGCGGCTCGCCTGCGCGGCGCTCGGGATCGAGGTGGAGATGACGGAGGCGCTCCGGGGTGGGGCGTTCGACGCGCTCGAGCTTGCCGCGGGGCGCGGGAACGTGCTTTTGGTCGGTCACGAGCCGGACTTCTCGAACGAGGTCGGGCGGCTCACGGGCGCCAAGGTGGCGCTGAAGAAGGGCGGGGTCGCGGTCGTCGACGGGTCGACGCTCGTCGCGCTGTGGCGGCCGAAGGAGGTGCGGCGGATCGCCCGCTGACGGGGCGTCAGCCCGCGATCGGACAGGCGATGCCCTTGATGATGAGCAGGCAGCCGAGGGCGCCCCAGCAGGCGTTCGTGCGTTTGCCGGTTTCGACGCCGCTCCCCCACGGCGGGGGATTCATCTCACGCGGAGGTCCCACGGGCAAGGGGCGGGCCGGGGCCGCCGCGCCCCGAGAACTGGCCGTCGAGCCAGGTTCGCGCCGCTCCGTGTAGCCTCCGCGACCGACTTTCAAGAGCTAGGAGAGGGGAACGATGGGACTTCTGGACGGCAAAGCGGCAATCGTCACCGGGTCGGCGCGCGGCATCGGGCGGGCGACCGCGGAGCTCTTCGCCGGCGAGGGCGCGAGAGTGCTGATCAACGACCTCGACCACGACGCCGCCGAGCAGGCGGCGGCCGAGATCGACGGCGATACCGCGATCTTCGCCGGCGACCTGACCAAAGAGGGCGCGGCGGACGATCTCGTCGCCTCGGCCGTAGACGCCTTCGGCAACATCGACATCGTCGTCAACAACGCCGGCTACACCTGGGACGGCGTCGCGCACCGGATGACCGACGAGCAGTTTCAGGCGATGCTCGACATCCACACGATCGTGCCGTTCCGGGTCGCCCGGGCGCTCGCCCCGCACTGGCGCGAGGCGGCGAAGAAGGAGCGCGAGGAAGGCGTCGAGGTCTTCCGCAAGCTGATCAACGTCTCCTCCACCTCGGGGATGATGGGGAACGCCGGCCAGGTCAACTACTCGGCCGCGAAGATGGGCGTGGTCGGCATCACCAAAACGCTGGCCAAGGAGTGGGGCCAGTTCAAGATCAACGTGAACGCGGTCGCCTTCGGCTTCGTCGAAACCCGCCTCACCGCCGCCAAGGAGGAGGGCGAGGAGATCACCACGCCGACCGGCGAGAAGGTCGAGCTCGGCATCCCCGAGCAGATGCGCGCGATGGCCTCGGCGATCATCCCGCTCGGCCGCCCCGCCACCCCGGCCGAGGCCTCGGGCCCGGTCCTCTTCCTCGCCTCGCCGCTGGCCAACTACGTGCACGGCCAGGTGCTGAACATCACCGGCGGCATGTTCGGGGGAATGTACACCTGACGCCGACCACGGCCGGATCCAGATCCGAGCCCCTCTACCTGCGCTACGCCGACCAGCTCTGGCCGGTCACGAACCGGCTGGCGGGCGCCCACGCCTTCCTCTACCGCAGGACGGGTGGGCGCCTCGGCGCGCGGGTCCCGGGCGGCCGCGGCCGGCTGCTGCTGCTCGACCACGTCGGCGCCAAGACCGGTACCCTGCGCACCACTCCCCTCCTCTACATCCTGGACGGCGACAACCTCGTCCTCCTCGCCTCGAAGGGCGGCTTCCCCAGGCACCCCGCCTGGTTCCACAACCTCCGCGCGCACCCGCTCACCTACGTCCAGGTGGGTCCCGACCGACGGCGCGTCCGAGCCCGCCCGGCGACCCCCGAAGAGCGACCGCACCTGTGGGCCAAGGCCGTCGCCGTCTGGCCGGGCTACGACGACTACCGCGCCCGCACCGACCGCGAGATCCCGCTGGTCGTGCTCGAGCCGGACCGGGCCTGAGGGCGCCAGCACGGGGGAAGGGACGGCTAAGGGACACGCTGCGTGGATTACCCCCGCCATAGGGCGGGAAATACACGCAGCGCGTTTTCGGGCTCTCTGTTCAGGCCGGAGAAGAGGCAAAAGGATCCAGAAAGCGTGACGTTCCCGGCGCCTTCCTCACGGGATCGGGGGAGGTGTGCCATCTCACGCAAGGACTCCTCACGTAAGTCCGACTTCACTGCCAGGACCCCCATGAGGCGCCCAGGACCCGCCGCCGGCCTCCCGAAGTGCTGCGGACGGCCGCCCCTACCGGCGCTCCTCCGCCGGGAGATCGCCGCTCTCGGTCGCCAGTCGCTCCGGTGGCCAGGGGCCGACCCAGTCGTCGCGGGCGCCGTCGATCGTGATCGTCGTGCCGGAGTAGAAGTCGCCCGCGGGGGAGGCCAGGTAGGCGAGGAGCCAGGCGACCTCCTCGGGCCGGCCGGTGCGGCCGATCGGGATCGAGTGGGCGACGCCGGCGACGACCTCGGGCGGATACTTGGTGAGCATCGTCTCGGTGGCGAACTGGCCCGCGGCGATCGCGCAGGTGGTGATGCCGAAGCGCGACCACTCGATCGCCAGGGTGCGCATCATGTTCTCGACCGCCGCGCGCGCCGCGCCCGAGTGGACCATCCCCGGCATGCCGTTGTGGGGCGAGAGGGTGATGCTGAGGATCTTGCCGCCGCCGCCCGGGATGAACGCCTTCGTCGCGGCGGCGTGCGACATCAGCCACGTCCCCGTGACGTTCAGCTCGACCACCGTGCGGAAGCCTTTCGGCGTGATCGCCTCGGCCGGCGAGAGGAACTGGCCGCCGGCGTTGTTGACCAGGACGTCGAGGCGCTCGTGGCGCTCGAGCAGGTGGTCGAAGAAGGCGTCGACCGGCTCCTCCTCGCGGATGTCGAGCACCTCGTGCTCGAACGCGCCCGGCAGCCCCGCGGCCAGCGCCGCCGTCTCGGCGAGCGGCTCCACCCGCCGCCCGCAGCCGACCACGGTCGCGCCCAGCCGCATCATCTCGAGCGCCGTCTCGCGCCCCAGGCCGCTCCCGGCCCCGGACACCACCGCCACCGTACCGTCGAGCAGGCCGTCACGAAAGACCTGCGAATGCGAGCTTTCAGCCATCGCCGGCCACCCTACAGTCACCGTCTGCCACGTACTGTTGGGGCGTTATGGCAGTCCACGTCGAACCCCAGCTCCTGAGTGGGCCGTTCCCCGGCGGCAAAGCCGGCGCGACGGTCGCCGTCGAACCGCTCGTCGCGGGCCAGGTCGACTTCCCTCGCGCGGCGATGGTCGATCCCGGCGGCAGCTTCAAGACGCTGCGGCTGGCCCGCGCGATGTCGAGCTCCAAGCGGGCCGAATCGGTCCCCGTCCCCGCCTTCCTGATCCACCACCCGACGGTCGGCCCGGTCCTCGTCGACACCGGCCTGCACCCCTCGATCGCCAGCGGCGGCTCGGAGAACTTCGGCGGCCTCGCCAACCGCTTCGGGCGCCCGAGCCTCGCGCCCGGCGAAGACGTCCCCTCGCAGCTCCGTGCCAAGGGGATCGAGCCGCGCGCCGTCCCGGTGGTCGTCATGACGCACCTGCACCTCGACCACTCCTCGGCGATCTCCGAGTTCCCCGACTCGACCTTCGTCGTCAGCGCCGCCGAGTGGCAGGAGGCCGCGCACGGGTCGAAACCGTCGCTGAACGGCTATCGCCGCGCCCACTTCGACCTCGCCTTCGAGTACCGGACGGTCGACTTCGACGGCGACGCGGTCGACTCCTACGCGACCTTCGGGCGCACCTTCGACCTCTTCGGCGACGGTTCCGTGCGCGTCGCGTTCACCCCCGGTCACAGCGCCGGCCACTGCTCCGTCGTCTGCCGCCTCGCCGACGACGACTTCGTGATCGGCGGCGACGCCGTCTACATGCTGGGACAGCTGGAGGGAAGCGAGCCGCTCCCGCCGCGCCCCTTCGACGCCCACATGATGCGCCGCTCGATCCAGGAGCTGCGCCTCTTCCGCGCCCAGTTCCCGAACGCGACGATCACGCCTGGGCACGATCCGGAGTTCTACGCCCGGATCGCTCCCCGCTTCGAATAGCGAGCCCCTCGTAGAGCTCGCGCACGCGCGCGAAGATCTCGTCGGCGACCTCCTGCTGGCGCTCGCGGCTGGGGCCGCGCTCGACCGGGAAGGTCAGCGGCTCGCCGTAGGCGACGGTGACGCGCGGGAAGCGCAGCCGTTTCCAGCCGCGCACGCCGGCGGAGCCGTGGATCGCCGTCGGGATGATCGGCACGCCGCTCTCCAGCGCGATCCGCCCGATC
>DASZUW010000196.1:0-4127 GCA_035547475.1 Solirubrobacterales bacterium | reverse complement strand
TCGAGGTCGGCGCGCACGGGGCCTCCTTGGTCGACGTTGCGGTAGCAACGCCTGACTTCGGCGCCCTTCGTCGTGCTCCCTGGTGGCCGAGGCGGCCGTCAGGGTCAATTAGGAATCAACCATCTAGCCGGCGACCCGCGGCCACGGCCGGCCGCCCCTATGTGACCTCATCACGTTACGCCCATATAAATTTATAGCCCGGTAACGTATGCATGGATGGATGCATCGGTCAGATCGCGGCTGTCGCGCAGCGACCGGATGGAGCAGACGCTCGAGGTGGCGCATGGGTTGTTTGCCGAGCGCGGCTTCGCCGACGTGACGATGGAGGAGATCGCGGCCGCGGTCGGGGTGACGAAGCCGCTGCTCTACAACTATTTCGGCAACAAGGAGCGGCTGTATATCGCCTGCATGGAGCGGGCGGGGGATTCGCTGACGCGGACGGTCGGCGAGGCGATCGCGGGGACCGACAGCCCCGGCGACGCGCTCGGCGCGAGCGTGCGGGCGTTCTTCGCCTTCCTCGACTCCGACCGGGCCGCCTGGGCGGTGCTCTTCGACGAGACGCTGCCGGCGAGCGGCGAGGTCGCCGACAAGGTCGCCGCCTACCGCGGGCAGATCCTGCGGCTGGTGTCGGGATCGCTGCTCGCCCAGATGCCCGCGAGCCGCCGCGACGCCGCCCGCGTCGAAATCGAGGCGCTCTCCGCCGCCCTCCTCGGCGCCGCGGAGGAGCTCGCCCGCTGGTGGCTGCGCACCGAGGCGATCTCCGCCCGCGAGGCCGCCGAGCTCCTCATCTCCACGGTCGAGCCGGGCATCCGCGCCCGGTCGGCGGCCGCCAACTCCCCCACTTCCAAACCCGGGAAAGGAACCCAGAAGGAATGAACGCAGAGACCCGCCGGGTTGCCGTCGTCGGCGGCAACCGGATCCCCTTCGCGCGCTCCGACACCAAGTACGCGCACGCGACGAACCAGGACATGCTCACGGCCGCGCTCGACGGGCTGATCGACCGCTTCGGCCTCGAGGGCGAGACCCTCGGCGAGGTCGCCGGCGGCGCCGTGCTGAAGCACTCCCACGACCGCGACCTCACCCGCGAGAGCGTCCTCAGCACCCGCCTCGCCCCCGAGACCCCCGCCTACGACGTCCAGCAGGCCTGCGGCACGGGCCTCGAGACGGCGATCCTGGTCGCCAACAAGATCGCCCTCGGCCAGATCGACGTCGGCATCGCCTGCGGCGCCGACACCACCTCCGACGCGCCGATCGAGCTGAACGAAGAGCTCCGCGCGACGCTCTTGGAGGCAAACCGGCAGCGCTCCACCGCCGACAAGCTGAAGACGCTGGCCCGCTTCCGCCCCGGCCACGTCGTCCCCCGCATCCCCCGCAACGAGGAGCCGCGCACCGGCCTCTCGATGGGCGAGCACTGCGCGATCATGGCCGAGGAATGGGAGATCGGCCGCGCCGAGCAGGACGAGCTCGCGGTCGCCTCCCACAAGAACCTCGCCGCCGCCTACGAGCGCGGCTTCCAGACCGACCTGATCACCCCCTACCTCGGCCTCGAGCGCGACGGCAACCTGCGTCCCGACTCGAGCGTGGAGAAGCTCGCGAAGCTGAAGCCCGTCTTCGGCGGCCCCGAGGGCACGATGACGGCGGCCAACTCGACGCCGCTCTCCGACGGCGCCTCGGCGGTGCTGCTCGCCTCGGAGGAGTGGGCGAAGGCGCACGATCTCCCGGTGCTCGCCTACTTCGTCGACGCCCAGACCGCGGCCGTCGACCACGTCCACAAGCGCGAAGGCCTCCTCATGGCGCCCGCCTACGCGATGCCGCGGATGCTCGACCGCGCCGGCCTCACGCTCCAGGACTTCGACTACTACGAGATCCATGAGGCCTTCGCCGCCCAGGTCCTCTGCACGCTGAAGGCGTGGGAAGACGAGGCCTTCTGCAAGGAGAAGCTCGGCCGTGACGCGCCGCTGGGCGCCATCGACCGGGCGAAGCTGAACGTGAACGGCGGCTCGCTCGCCGCCGCGCACCCGTTCGCGGCGACCGGCGGGCGCATCGTCGCCGGCCTCGCCAAACAGCTGCACGAAGACGGAAAAGGACGCGGCGCGATCTCGATCTGCGCCGCCGGCGGCCAGGGGGTCGTCGCGATCCTCGAGGGCCCGGAAGGAGCCAAGTAGATGCCTGACCGCTATTCCCAGATCGTCAACGCGCCGTTCCTCTCGACCGTGGCCCGCCAGGTCGGCCTGCCGCGGCCCGTCGACCTCGACCGCTGGCAGCCCGGCAGCCCTGTGGTCGCGGGCCCGGTGCTGAGCGGCGCCGCCCCCGGCGGCAGGCTGGAGCGGGCGCTGAAGAAGGTGCTCGACGAGATCGGCGCCGAACGCGCCGGGGCCGAGGGCAAGGTCAAGGCGCTCGTCTTCGACGCCTCCGGCATCGCCGACTCGACCCAGCTGGTCGAGCTGCAGCGCTTCTTCTACCCCGCGGTGCCGCGGCTGCGCCGCAGCGGGCGCGTCGTCGTCCTCGGCACCACGCCGGCGCTGGCGGGCTCCGCCCGCGCCCACACCGCCCAGCGGGCGCTGGAGGGCTTCACGCGCTCGCTCGCCAAGGAGATCGGCGGCAAGGGCGCGACCGCGCAGCTCGTCTACGTCGAGCCGGGCGCCGAGGACCAGCTCGACTCGACCCTGCGCTTCCTGCTCTCGCCGAGATCCGCCTACGTCGACGGGCAGGTGATCCGGATCGCGAAAGGCGTCGTGCCGGCGCCGGAGATCGACTGGGACCGGCCGCTGGCGGGCAAGACGGCGCTCGTGACCGGCGCCTCGCGGGGGATCGGCGCGGCGATCGCGGCGACGCTCGGCCGCGACGGCGCCAAGGTCGTCGGCCTCGACGTGCCGCAGGCGCAGGCCGACCTGCGCGCCGTGGTCGAGGCGCTCGGCGGCGAGGCGCTGCCGCTCGACATCACCGCCGAGGACGCGCCGGAGAAGATCGCCGCGCACTTCGCCGAGGGCGGCGTCGACGTCGTCGTCCACAACGCCGGCGTCACCCGCGACCGCACGATCGCGAAGATGCCCGAAGAGCGCTGGGCGCAGCTGATGGAGATCAACCTCTCCTCCGAGGAGCGCATCAACGACGCCCTGCTCGACTCGAAACGCCTGAACCCGAACGGCCGCATCGTCTGCGTCTCCTCGATGTCGGGGATCGCGGGGAACTCCGGCCAGACCAACTACGCGGCCTCGAAGGCCGGCGTGATCGGGATGGTCGAATCGCTGGCGCCGGCGCTGGCCAAGAAGAAGGCGACGATCAACGCGGTCGCGCCGGGCTTCATCGAGACCCAGATGACCGCGGCGATGCCGATCGGTCCGCGCGAAGCCGGCCGCCGGCTCTCCTCGCTCTCGCAAGGCGGCCTGCCGGTCGACGTCGCCGAGACGATCGCCTGGTTCGCCTCCCCCGCCACCACCGGGGTCAACGGCAACGTGGTCCGCGTCTGCGGCCAGAGCCTTTTGGGGGCGTGACGTGACGGGGACCGCGACGAAGACGAAGATCCGGAAGCTCGACGCCGCCCCCGCGATCCTGCCGCTCTACGCGCGGGCGGCGGCGCCGCTCGTGCCGGGCGCCTCGCTGCTCCCGTTCGTCCCCGGCGGCGGCGGCGAGATCCCGGACATCCGACTGCAGCTTGACGAGGTCGTCGCCGACCCGGGGGCGCTCGCCGCCTACGCCAAGGTCTGCGGCTTCGCCCTGCGCGACCACCTGCCGCCGACCTACCCGCACGTGCTCGCCTTCCCGCTGCACATGGCGCTGATGGCGGACGGGTCGTTCCCGTTCGGCGCGGTCGGGCTCGTCCACGTCGCCAACAAGATCACCCAGCACCGGCGGATCGGCACCGGCGAGGCGCTCGACCTCCGCGTGCGGGCGACCAAGCTCGTGCCGCACCCCAAAGGCAAGGCGTTCGACGTCGTCACCGAGGCGCGGAGCGGCGACCAGATCGCCTGGGAGAGCACCAGCACCTTCCTGCGGCGCGGCAAGGGCGACCCGGCCGCGGCCTCCGGCGAGGCGTTCCCGATCGTCGACGAGGACTTCCGGGCGAGCGCCGAATGGCGCCTCGACGGCGGCCTCGGTCGCCGCTACGCGGCCGTCTCCGGCGACCG
>DASZUW010000195.1:0-7045 GCA_035547475.1 Solirubrobacterales bacterium | reverse complement strand
GCGGATGCCGTGCCGACCACAGCCGCCGTCAGGGGTCGGCACGGCATCCGCGACAGCTCGGACGGCCGCAAGCCCCCCGCCGGCCGCCTCAGCGTCCTATTTCGCGCCTTTCGCCCTCGCTTTCCGTTTTGCTTTGGCCGGCATCGCCACCTCGCCGGGCGGGTCTTTCGGCAGGCCTGCGGCTTCGCGGAGGTTCTGGGCTATCTCCTCGATCTCGCCGACGTCGGGGCCGGGGGCGAAGACGGCCTCCTGGGGCGGTAGGTCGTTCGCGAGGGCGCCCTCGGGGTGGATCTCCTCGGCGACTTCTAGCTCCTCGCCGGTTTCCGGATGGGGGCCGTTGAAGACGGCCGCGAGCTCTTTGAAGTCGTCGGGCGACCAACGGTAGAGCTTGAGGTGTTCACCGCGTTTGATGTGCGGTTTGCACTCCGGGATTTTGTCGGTCGGGATGCGCGGGGTCGGGAACAGCTTTTCCATCTTCGAGCCGGTGAGGTTCTCGAGGGCGCGGGCGTAGGCGACCTGGTGGACGCCGCCGCGGACCAGGAGGTAGCCGGTGAGGGCGCGGGCCGCCGGGTGGTCGACCGCCTCGTAGACCTTCAGCTTGTTGTTGCGCGCCCCGGTCTCGAGGAAGAAGTTCCAGGTCAGGTCGCCGATCAGGTCGCCGGTGGCGTTGACGTAGTCGCCGTTCCACGGCTTGCCCATCGAGTCTTGGACCTGCGCCGAGGCGCCACCCGCGAGCCACTCTTGCGCGTTGCGCGCGTCCTTCAGACCTCTGAGCGCACCTTTTTTCGGTTTCGCGTCCGCGGCCCCGCTCAGCATCGTGTTGATCGCGGTCGCGACCAGCTCGATGTGGCCGAACTCCTCGGCGGCGATCGAGGCGACGAGGTCGTAGAACGGCCGCGCGCCCTGGCGGTTGCGGAAGTTGAACGACTGGTAGGTGTAGTTCATGAAGGTCGACATCTCGCCGAACTTGCCGCCCAACAGCTCCTGGACGATCGAGGCGCCGTTCGGATCGGGATCCGTCGGTGGTGGTATTTCCGCCTGCAGGCGGTCGAGTCGCATGATCATCTGTTCCCTCCTCGGTCAGTAGGGTGCGGTTCGGATTCCGAGGGGTACCCCCTGGCATGCGTGATACGCAGGCGGGGCGCCTGACCGAGATCACGGTTCCGGTTATCGTCGAAGTGACCATGAGCGAGAACCAGATCGAGGAACAGGTCGGCCATCACCCATCCGGGGCGATCGTCGCCGCCATCTCACGGGAGATCGTCAGGATCTACGCCGACTACTACGGTCGGGGGCCGACCAAGGCGAAGACGCACTGGCGCGAAGACGTCATCGTCTGCATCCTCGAAGACGCCTTCACCCGGGCCGAGCGCCTGCTGGTCGACGGCGGCCGCTTCGAGCAGGTGCGGCTCAACCGCCAGGTCTTCCAGGACGAGATCGAGCCGCTCCTGCGGGCGACGATCGAGCGGGTGACGGGACGCGCGGTCGAGACCTGCCTCAGCCAGATCAACCGGGACGGCGTCGCCGCCGAGGTCTTCGTGCTCGGCGAGCCGACCGTCGCCTAGGCGACCTAGCCTCTACCCAAATTCGGCGATCTAGGGTATGGTCGTGGACGGGTCGTCCAGTGGCGCGCATCGCCGCACGAAGACCTAATTCGCAAGCTGATCACGCGCCGCCAAAGCCGGTCGACGGGATCTCCAAGTCACTTCAGGACAGGAGAGTCCCATGCTCGCACAGACCGAAGAGCGGTTCCACGGACTGCTGACCATCGAACGAACTCGATACGGCGACGACGTCATCGTCCTCTCCTTCGCGGGCGAGCTCGACCTCGCCGAGCTGACGTTCGTTCACGAAGTCCTCGAGCCGGTGCTGGCCGAGCCCCGCGCGATGGTGGTGGTCGACCTCAGCGAGCTCGAGTTCATCGGCGTCAAAGGCGTCGGGATGCTCTTCGAGCTGGCCGAGTCGCGCCCGGGCCAGGACTTGCTGCGATTGCTCCCGAGTCGCCACGCCAGCGTCAACAAGGTGTTGGGTCTGACCGGCGTCACCGCGGCCATCCCCGCCGTGTCGGGCTGAGCGGGCACGGCGCCCGGCAACAGTGCCGCGGCGCACCTCCCTCTAGGCTGGCGACGTGTCCGACCCCCACGGCCTCCATCCGACGATCGAAGAGCTGCTCGCCGAGGCGCAGGCCGCGATCCGGCGCTTCGGCCCCGCCGACGCGCGCGCGGCGGTCGCGGCGGGCGCCGTCCTGGTCGACATCCGCCCGGTCGAGCAGCGCGAGCGCGACGGCCTCGTCCCCGGCGCGGCGATCGTCGACCGCAACGTCCTCGAGTGGCGCCTCGACCCGGCCTCCCCCTGGCGCGTCCCCCACCTCGCCCGCCGCGACGTCCCGGTGATCCTCATCTGCAACGAGGGCTACCAGTCGAGCCTCGCGGCCCACACCCTGCGCCGCCTCGGCCTCGACGCGGGCGACGTCGTCGGTGGCGTCCAGGCCTGGCGGGAGGACGGCCTGCCGCTGGCCCGCGGCGGCGACCCTCAGGCGGAGTCGCCCGGCGGCACCAGCATGTCGGCGAGGCCGAAGCGCGGGCCGCGGGCGGGGAGGGTCGGTTCCCAGTCCGGTTCGACGGAGCGGTAGGAGCCGGGGTCGGCGTCGATCAGGCCGCTCAGCACCTCGGCGACGATGCGGCCGCCGATCGGGCCGAGGCGCTCGCCGTCGGCGCGCGCCGCCGCCTCCAACATGAAGTAGAGCCAGAGCGGCGTGCCGCCGGTCCAGCCGGAGGCGGTCAGGGGGTTCTCCGCGGCACTCAGGGGCTCCTCCCCCATCGCCCGGGCGACCGCCTCGCCCGCGGGCAGGCCGTAGGCGCCGCCGCGCTGGAGGTCGCGGCCGGCCAGCGAGCGGTAGGCCTCGACCTCCACCTCGCCGGTCACGGCGCGCGGCAGCTCGATCAGCGAGTGGACCAGGCTGCCGTCGATGCGCTTCGCGCGCTGGGCCGGCGGCTCGCCCTCGACGTCGAAGAGGCGCCACCACTCGACGCCGAGCTCGGCGGGGACCGGGCGGAAGCCGAGGAGGTCGGGGAAGAGCGGGCGCACCCCGGACTCGCCGCTTACCTCGAAGACGTCGCGGACCTGGCCGTGGCCATAGCGGAAGGCGGCGTCGGCGAACTCGAAGGGGATCTTCGGGTCGGGTCCCGGCCGGTAGAAGCGCCGCCCGCCCGCGAGCACCTCGCGGGCGAGGTCGGCGCCGACCGTCCGCGGCAGATAGTCGTTCAGGATCACCCACTGGTAGTGCCAGGCGGTCTCCCGCCGGGCGGTGGCGAAGACGTCGCCCGCGCGAACGCCTTCCGCGCGCGCCCGCCCGACCAGCCGGTTGTGGACGCCGATCATCGCCACCTGCAGCTGGGAGACGAAGAGGTGGACGTCGTTGCGCGGGTCGCCGATCAGCGCGATGCCCTGCGAGTTGCGCGGCAGGTCGCGCTCCTCGCCGCGGTCGTTGAGCCCGAGCAGCAGCAGGTCGGGGTCCTCGGCGCGGAAGAGGTACGGGCTGCCGATCTGCCCGGTCCCGTAGAGGCTCTCCAGGTTGGCCCGCGGGCTGCGGAAGTTGACGATCCGGCCCGCGTCGGCGCGCGGCGCGATCGGGCTGCGGTCGGCGGTGATGTCGTGGGCGACGTACTGGCCGAACATCGGCCAGCCCGCCGCGGTATCGGTCGCGTAGCCGCAGGCCTCGCCGCCGTCGCAGATGCCGCCCGCCGCGCCGAGCGCCAGGAGCGCCGCGTTGTCGCCCTCGATCGGCGCCAGCTCTCCGAAGAGGCGCGAGTAGCGGTCGGCCGCGCCGTCGAGCGGCGCGTCCACCGTCCGCGACGGCGCCAGGCAATGGCCACCGCCGACCATCGGCCGCCGCGCGCGCTCGTCCACTTTCCTCACCGGGCACGCCTCACGTCGCATGTCTTACTCCTTCTAGGGACCCGAGACGTCGAGCTGCCAGCGATATTTGCGCCGCCGCCGCTCGCGCAGCCGGGGAACCGTGTAGATCATCAGAGCGCACCACCTTTCGGGAACGGGATCGACGCGGTGAGCCTCGCCCGGCGGCGCGCGGCTCGCATCAGCCAGGGCGCCGGCCGGGCCGGCCAGTCCGACCGGCCGCCCCCGGGCGAGTCCGACTGGCCGGCACCCTGGCGTCGCGGCCGATGCGAGGCTCACGGCGCGGCGCGAGCCTCGGGACGTCCGAGCAACCCGTCCCGCGAAGGGGGAACCATGACCGTCACCAAGACCGCCGCGCCCGTCGTCCTCGAGCCCGCCTCCCAGGAGTTCGTCGAGGCGAGCGCGCGGCCGCCCTACCTCTACGAGATGACCCCGACCGAGGCCCGCGCCGTCCTCGACGGCATCCAGGCGGCGCCGATCGAGAAGCTCCCGGTCGAGGACGAGTGGGTCACCGTGCCCGCCGAGGTCGGCGACGTCGCCGTCCGCATCCTCCGCCCGCCCCACGCCACCGGGCCGCTCCCGGCGATCCTCTACATGCACGGCGGCGGCTGGGTGCTGGGCGACGCCGACACGCACGACCGCCTGGTGCGCGAGCTCTGCGTCGGCACCGGCGCCGCGGTCGTCTTCGTCGAGTACGCGCGCTCGCCCGAGGCCCGCTACCCGGTGGCGATCGAGCAAGGCTACGCGACCGCCCGCTGGATCGGCCGCGAGGGGCCCGCCCACGGTCTCGACCCGCGCCGCGTCGCGGTCGCCGGCGACTCCGTCGGCGGTGGGATGGCGGCGGCGCTGGCGCTGCTCGCGCGCGAGCGCGGCGACGTCAGCTTCGTCCACCAGTCGATGTACTACCCGGTCACCGACGCCGCGATGGACACCGGGTCCTACGAGCGCTTCGCGGAGGGCTACTTCCTCACCGCGAGGTCGATGGCCTGGTTCTGGGACGCCTACGCGCCCGACCTCGAGCGCCGTGCCGAGCCCTACGCCTCGCCGCTCCGCGCCACCGACGAGCAGCTCGCCGGCCTGCCGCCGGCCCTCGTGATCGTCGACGAGGCCGACGTCCTGCGCGACGAGGGCGAGGCCTACGCCGCGCGCCTCCGCGGCGCCGGGGTCGACGTGACGACCGTCCGCTACGACGGCATCACGCACGACTTCATGATGCTGAACCCCCTCGCCCGCACGCAGGCGACGCGGGCCGCGATCGCCCAGGCGCTCGCCACCCTGCGCGAGGCGCTGCGCAACGCCGAGGACCCGATGGGCCTGGACCCGATCGGGCCGCCGTCGGGGAGGCCTTGGTAGGGCTCGGGGCGCCGGGAAGCTGCCGCCCCGGTCGGGACGTGGTCCGGCAGGGGCCGGCACGGTGCGTTCGTCGCTTGTCCCGTATGCGGCAACAAGCGACGAACGCACGCCGGGGCGGCCCGTCGCCTAGCTCGGGTTCAGCAGCGCCGGGGCCACGCGACCGAGCTGACGGCGGGAGGTGATGTCCAGCTTGGCGAAGACCTTGCGGAGGTGGTACTGGACGGTGCGGGGGCTGATGAAGAGCTGGGCGCCGATCTCGGTGTTGGAGAGGCCGTCGCGGGCGAGGCGGGCGATCTGGGCCTCTTGGGGGGTGAGGACGTCGGCGGTGTCGGGGCCGCGCTTGCGGACGGTCTCGCCGGTGGCCTCGAGCTCGCGGCGGGCGCGCTCGGCGAAGGCCTCGGCGCCGATGTGGGCGAAGGTCTCGTGGGCGGCGCGGAGGTGGTGGCGGGCGTCGACGCGGCGGCGCTCGCGGCGCAGCCATTCACCGTAGAGGAGGCGGGCGCGGGCCGCGTAGGGGGCGAGGCGGCGACGCGAGAGGCGCTCGACCGCCTCGGCGTAGAGGCGGTCGGCCTGCGGGCCGTCGGCGAGGAGGGCGCGGGAGCGGGCCTCGATGCCGAGCGCCCAGTCGGTGCCGCTCGCCTGGGTGCGTTCGGCGAGCTGGTCCATCGCCGCCGCGGCGACGGCGGGCCGGTCGCTGCGGACCGCCGCCTCGACCAGCTCGTGCAGCGCGGTCGGGAACATCACCATCGGCAGCACCGCGCAGGCGCGTTCGGCGTAGGCGAGCGCCTCCTCGTAGCGGCCGAGCGCGTTGTAGAGGGTCGAGCCCGCGCTTTCGACCAGGCTGAGCGCGGTGCTGCGGCCGTCGGCCAGCACCGCCTCGCGGCCTGAGGAGATCAGCGCGAGGACCTCGTCCTCCCGGCCCCGGTAGGCGACCAGCAGGGGGCGGATGAAGACCAGCGCGGCGCTCCCCATCGCCTCCGAGATCGCGTCGGCCTCGTCGAGCAACGCCAGCGTTTCGCTGAACTCGCCGCGGTGGAGGTGGAGGCCCGCCTGCAACGACAGCATGATCGGCAGCGTCGCGAGCGCGCCGTTCGCCCGCGCCCGGCGGGTGCCGGGGACCACCAGCTCCTCCCAGAGGTCCTCGTCCCAGAGGTCGGCGGCGAGGCGGCAGGCCATCCACGTCCACCGCTCGGCGTCGGGCCCGCCGCCGTCGCCCTGCTCGCGGAACGCGGCAAGGGCGGCGCGCGTCGCCGGGACGCCCACCGCATAGCCCTCGGTTGCGCGTGCCGCGAGGCCGTCGAAGAGCAGGTCCGCGGGGCGCGGCGGGACGTGGCCCGGTGCCGCCCGCACCTCGGCCAGCGCCGCCGAGTCCCCGACCGAGCCGGCGAAGACCGCCGCGCCGAGCGCTTCGAGGCCGGTCTCGCGGGCCATCTCGGGATCGAGCGGGACGAGGCGGCGGGCCGCCTCCATGAGCAGCATCGGGGTGTCGCCGCCGCGCCGCCGGGCGAACGCGACCTGGGCCCGCAGGCGCTCCAGGCAGGCGCGGTCCAGCTCGTCGAGCGGCGCCAGCTCGGCGGTCGCGACCAGCGCCAGGGCGGCCTCGGGCGCGCCCGCGTCGAGCTTCGCCTTCGCCGCCGCCATCGCCCGCTCCCCGCGGCGCGCCGGGTCCGGGGTCAGCTCCGCCGCCCGTTCGAGGAACGCCGCCGCGGCAGCCAGCCCGCCCCGCCGCTGCGCCCGCCCGGCCGAGCCCTCGAGCTCGGCGGCGACGCTCTCGTCG
>DASZUW010000194.1:0-4329 GCA_035547475.1 Solirubrobacterales bacterium | reverse complement strand
TGAAGGAAGTCTGGCGCGACCCCGAGGCGGAGGGGACGGGCTGATGGTCGCCAAGCGGCTGATCGTGCGCCTGGGAATTCCGCCCTTGCTCGTAGCCGCGTGTGCCGGCGCGGCTGCTGTCTCCTGGCACGCCGCCCGGTCCGAGATCCCAGGCTTCGCCTTCCACAGCCACGTGGTCCTGGCCGTCCAGATCGCGCTGCTGCTTTTCTATGGCTCACTCCTCCTGCTGGTCCCGTTGGTACGCGCTCTTTTCGACGGTGATCTGCCGATCGAGCTGAGCCTGCGAGGGGCTAGATGGACTGAAGAGTTACCCGGCTTCGGACGCGATTTCGTGACCAGGCAGGAGATCGCGGAGGCCGATGCCTTGCGGGCCGATGCTGACCGCAAGGAGGAAATCCGGCTCCTGAGAAAGGAACTGAGGGAAGTCGACCAGATCCAGAAGGATGTCGTCGACTCGGCGCTGAGGCGGATCAAGGCTCTGGAGGAAAAGACGGAAACCGGAAGTACTGCACGTTAGGATTTGTCTTCATGGCGGAAAGCGAGGACAAGACGGTGGAGCAACGCGAGGATCTGCTCGAGATGGCCGCAAGGATCCGTCGCGAAGGCGACGAACGCATCGCGGCGCTCCGTCTGAGGCTGGCCGAAGAACCGGTCGAGCCGGATCCGGGGCTGAAAGCATTGGTCGATTCTCAGCCCGAATTTCGCGAACGCATCATGAAGCGCATCGAGCGCATCGTCTCTCTCGCGTCCTAGCCCCCCCGAACCGAGGTCGCTAGGCTTTTGCCATCGCGACCGAGGTGACGTCCAGTCCGACCCGGCAGTCGATCGCGACGCTCCTTGCTGAGGCGCGTGCGCGGACCCTTGCGCTCATCGCTCCCCTCGGTGACGAGCTGCTGAACAAGGTCTACTCGGAGCTGCTCTCGCCGCTGGCGTGGGACCTCGGGCACATCGCCAATTTCGAGGAGCTCTGGCTGGTGCAGACGGTCGGCGGGCGGGCGCCGCTGCGCGGGGACCTCGGCCGCTTCTACGACGCGATCGAGAACCCGCGCAAGGTGCGGGGCGAGCTGCCGATCCTCCGCGACGAGGAACTGCGCGCCTACATGGCCGAGGTGCGCGAGCGGGCGCTGGAGGTGCTCGCCGAGGTCGACGTCGGGCCGGACGCGCCGGATCGCCTCCTCCGCGAAGGCTTCGTCTACGAGATGCTGGCCGCGCACGAGCTCCAGCACCAGGAGACGATGCTGCAGCTGCTGCAGCTGCTCGACGTGCCCTACCGGCCGGCCGAGGCCGATCCGGAGGCGTTCGCGCCGGCGCCGCTCGACGCCGACGGCGCGACCGTGCGCGTGGAGGCGGGCGCCTACGAGATCGGCGCCCCCGACCGCGGCTTCGCCTACGACAACGAGCGTCCGCGCCACGTGGTCGAGCTCGCGGCCTTCGAGATCGATCGAACCCCGGTCACCAACGCCGCGTACATCGCCTACATGGCCGAGACCGGGGCGGAGCCGCCGATGTACTGGGAGCGCGAGGGGGAGGGCTGGGTGCGGACCGCGATGGGCGTCCGCGTCCCGGTCGACCCGGCGCGCCCGGTCGTCCACCTCTCCTGGCACGAGGCCGAGGCGTTCGCCCGCTGGGCGGGCAAGAGGCTGCCGACCGAGTTCGAGTGGGAGGCGGCGCGGCCGCGCCTCGCGGGCGTCGGCGGCGTCTGGGAGTGGACCTCGTCGGACTTCCTCGCCTACCCCGGCTTCGAGGCCTTCCCCTACGACGAGTACTCGAAGGTGTTCTTCGGCGACACCTACAAGGTGCTGCGCGGCGCCTCCTGGGCGACCCACCCGCGCGTCGCCAGGCCGAGCTTCCGCAACTGGGATTTGCCGCAACGCCGGCAGATCTTCGCCGGCATCCGCCTCGCAAAGGAGACCGCATGACGATCGCGATCGACGTCCACCTGCCCGCCGACCAGGCCGCCGCGATGGAGCAGGACGTGCGCGTCGGCCTCGCGGCCACCCCGAAGGAGCTCTCGCCGAAGTATTTCTACGACGAGCGCGGCTCGCGCCTCTTCGAGGAGATCACCGAGCTCGACGAGTACTACCCGACCCGGCGCGAGCGGCAGATCCTCGAAGAGCGCGCCGCCGAGATCGTCGCCGCCGCCGGCCGGCCCGCGACCCTGATCGAGCTCGGCTCCGGCTCGGCGTCGAAGACCCGCCACCTCCTGGACGCGATGCGCGACGCGGGCAGCCTCCGCACCTACGTCCCGGTCGACATCTCCGAGGAGATCACCCGCCGGACCGCCTCGGCGCTGGTCCAGGAGTACCCCGGGCTCGACGTCCACGGGCTGGTCTGCGACTTCGAGGCGCACCTGGAGCGCACCCCGACCTCCAGCGAGGCCGGTCCGCGCCTGATCGCCTTCCTCGGCGGCACGATCGGCAACCTCTACCCGGACGAGCGCGCCGCCTTCCTCTGCCGCATCGCCAGCCTCCTCGACACGGACGACCACCTCCTCCTCGGCACCGACCTGGTCAAGGAGACCGCCCGCCTCGAGCTCGCCTACGACGACCCCGCGGGCGTCACCGCCGACTTCAACAAGAACGTCCTCGCCGTCCTCAACCGCCAACTCGGCGGCGACTTCGACCTCGACGCCTTCGAGCACGTCGCCCGCTGGGATGCCGTCCACGAGTGGATGGACATCGGCCTCCGCTCCCTCCTCGCCCAAGACGTCCACCTCGCCGACCTCGACCTCACGATCCACTTCGACCCCGACGAGATCATGCGCACCGAGATCTCCACCAAGTTCACCCGCCCCCGCCTCGAGGAGTCCTACGCCGGCACCGGCCTGGCGCTGGCCCACTGGTTCACCGACCCGGCGGGCGATTACGCCCTGAGCCTCGCCAAACTGGCCTAGCGGGCGAGGGCGGTGATCATCTCGCCCAGTTTCTCGGGCGGGACGACGGGCGTGAGGACCGGGCAGGTGACGCCGCCGGCGACGAACTGCTCGAGGCGGTCCTTCATCTGCTCGGGGCTGCCGAAGATGAACATCTGCTCGATCGCCTCCCAGGGCGCCTCGGCCGCGGCCCTCTGGCGGTCGCCCGCCGCCCAGGCGTCGAGCATCGGCTGGATCCGCTCGCCCCAGCCGAGCCAGCGGTAGAACTCGGTGTAGACGGGGACCGTGATGTAGGTGGAGAACATGTAGCGGGCGAGGGGCTCGACCTCCTCGCGCGGACCGGGGAGGAGGAAGAAGCGGCAGAGGAGCTCGAAGCCCTCCGGTGCGCCGTCGAGCTGGGCGGTGACCTGCGGGAGGCCGTCGAGGGGGAGGAAGTTGGTGAAGGCGCCGTCGGCCTGCTCGACCGCCAGCTGGAGCATCTTGCCGCGCAGCGCCGCGAGGACGATCGGCACCTCGTAGGCGGGCTTCGCTTCCAGCTTGAAGCGGGTCGCGGTGCGCTCGCCCGCCAGCGCGACGCGGAGGAATTCGAGGGTCTCGCGCACCTTCGCGAGGGGCCGCTCGAAGGGGATGCCGTTCCAGCCTTCGATGATCCGGTCCGAGGAGGAGCCGATGCCGAGGACGAAGCGCCCTTCCGAGGCGTCGGCAAGCGCCGCCGCCTCCTGCGCCAGCAGCGCCGGCCCGCGCTGGAAGACGCCGACGATCCCGGTCCCGAGCCGCATCCGCTCGGTCCAGGCGGCGCTCAGCGCCAGCGGCGTGAAGCCGTCCGGGCCCGCCGTCTCGCCGGTCCAGAGGTCGGTGTAGCCCGCCGCCTCGGCGCGCTTGACGAACTCGCCGTGCTCGGCGAGCGGCACGCCGCCCAGCGGCAGCGTCAGACCCCAGCGTCCCTCCATTGCCCGCGACCCTATAGGGTCCTCGCTCCGATGCCTTCGCCGGACCAGGCAAAGCCGGATCGCAACCTCGCGCTGGAGCTCGTCCGCGTCACCGAGGCGGCCGCTCTCGCGGCGGCCCGCTGGGTCGGGCGCGGCGACAAGAACGCCGCCGACGGCGCCGCCGTCGACGCGATGCGCTTCGTCCTCGACTCGGTCGACATGGACGGCACCGTGGTGATCGGCGAGGGGGAGAAGGACGAAGCCCCGATGCTCTTCAACGGCGAGCGGATCGGCGACGGCAATCCGCCCGAGGTCGACATCGCGGTCGACCCGCTGGAGGGGACGCGCCTCTGCGCCCTCGGGATGCCGAGCGCGCTGGCGGTGATCGCGCTGGCCGAGCGTGGCTCGATGTTCGACCCCGGCCCCTGCGTCTACATGGAAAAGCTGGCGGGCGGCGAAGACATCGCCGACCTGCTCAACCTGTGGACGCCGGCCGGGCGCTTCCGGCGGCACGGCTCGCTCGCCTAC
>DASZUW010000193.1:0-4167 GCA_035547475.1 Solirubrobacterales bacterium | reverse complement strand
CCGTAGAAGAGCACGGGCTTGTTCGCCACCGGCACCAACTGCTTGGCGGAGGTGTGCGTGATCGGGCGCAGCCGAGTTCCGGCGCCGCCGGAGAGGATCAGTCCCTTGAGGGGCTCCATCGGTCGCTGGAACCCTACTCAGTAGTCAAGGGGCGGGGGCCACGACCGGATACCCTGCGGCCGTGGATAGCCCACAGCCCAGCGCCGAGCCGAACGCTCCGAAGCCCGCCGATCCGCCTCCTCTCTACTTCGAAGCCCGCGCCGAGCTCGCCTATCGCTACCTCGCCGGCGAGGGGCTCGAGATCGGCGCCCTGAACTGGCCGCTTCCGGTGCCGCCGTGGGCGACCGTCAGGAACGTTGACCGGATGACCCCGGAGCGGCTTCGCGAGGAGTACCCGGAGATGGCCGAGGTGACGTTGGCCGAGGTCGATGTCCTTGACGACGGTGAACGCCTCGAGTCGATCGACGACGACTCCCAGGACTTCATCGTCGCCAATCACTTCCTCGAGCACACCGACGACCCGATCGGAACGATCGAGCGCCATCTCGCCAAGCTGAAGCCGGGTGGCGTCCTCTTCTACGCGGTGCCCGACAAGCGCTACACCTTCGACTTCCGCCGCGAGGTGACTTCGCTCGAGCACCTGCTCCGCGATCACGAGGAGGGTCCTGGGCGCTCGCGGCGCGAGCACTACGACGAATGGGGCCGGCTCGTCGTCGGATCGGAGCGCGACCGGGAGGATCCGGACTTCCCGCGGCGGGGCGAGGAAATCGCCCGACGCCTCGAAGCCGAGGATTTCTCGATCCACCACCACACCTGGACCGGCGCCACATTCCTGGAGATGCTCCTGCATTGCCGGCGGGCATTCGACGACGAATTCGAGATCGAGGCCGCCTGCCGCCGCGAGATGGAGGTGGTGGTCGTCCTGCGCAAGACGGGCGCTTCCCCCGACCCGGCGGCGTCGGGCGAGACCGCGCCCGAGCTCGCCGCCGAGGTCCAGAGATTGCGGACCCAGATCTCGCTGTTGGAGCGCGAGCTCGACAAGACCGGGCGCGAGCTCCGCCACGTAAAGCAATCCTCGAGCTGGCGAATGACGGAGCCGCTGCGGAGCGCCAAGGCGCGGCTCGGTCGCCGTCGCTGACCAGACGGCGGTCGTCCCGTGCCGGCCACGGTCTACATCCCCAACTTCAACGGCGAGCGCTGGCTGCCGCGGACCCTGCAGAGCCTCCGCGCCCAGACCGAGCGGCTCGACGTGATGGTGGTCGACAACGGCTCGACCGACGACTCGATCGCGGCGGCGCGGGCCGACTTCCCCGAGGTGACGGTGCTGGAGCTGGGCGAGAACCTCGGCTTCGGCCCCGCGCTCAACCGGGCGGTCGCGACGCACCCGGCCGACGCGATCGTGCTGCTGAATGCCGACGTCGAGTGCGAGTCGGGCTTCTGCGAGGCGCTCGTCACCGAGCTCGACCAGGGCATCGACATGGTTGCGGCGGTGCTCCTGCAGGAACGTGAACCCGGGCTGATCGACAGCGCCGGGATCGTCGCCGACCGCACCCTGATGGGTTTCGACTATCTGCACGGGGAACCGATCGCGGCGGCCGGCGGCGCCCCGGCTCCGCTCGGGCCGACCGGCGGCGCGGGGCTCTACCGCCGCGAGGCCTGGGAGGCGGTCGGCGGCTTCGACGAGCGGATCTTCCTCTACTACGAGGACCTCGACCTGGCCCTGCGGATCGCCGCGGGCGGCGGGCGCTGCGGGCTCGCGGCCAGGGCGCGGGCGCTCCATGCCTACTCGGCCGGCCTCGGTGCCGCCAGCGGCGCCAAGTACGCCCGCACCGGCTGGAGCCGCGGCTACATGCTGCGCCGTTACGGCGTGATGCGCGACCCGCGGCGGGCGGTCCGCGTACTCGCCTGCGAGGGTGCGATCGGCGCCGGCCAACTGCTTCGCGACCGCACCAAGGCGGGCATCAAGGGGCGCCTGAGCGGCTTCCGCGCCGGCGCCGGCCTCCCCCGACGCGAAGTCGGCGCGGCGCCGCTGCTCGACCTCAGCGCCCGCGAGGCGCTGGCCCTGCGCCGCCGGCGCCGCGGCTGAGCCTCTCCTTCGCCCAGCGACGCAGGCCGACGCCACGTAGGGCATCGAGCTCTGCCGCCAAGGCATGCGCCCGGGCGCGCTCCGTCTCGACCTCCACCAGCAATCGGGCTTCCTGGAGGTCCAGTTGCTCTTCGCGGAAACGGTGGAGGGCGACCATCTCGCCGTCGTGCCAGCGTCGCTGCTCGGCGAGCAGATTCTGGGTCTCCACCGCGGCGAAGCGATCGTACGCCTGCAGGGCTTCCCACAGCTGCCGCCGCTCGAGGCGACTCAACGAAGCATCGAGGAAGAAGCGCTCGAGCAGATGCCTGAGCAGGCGCCCCTCGGTCGACGGGTCGGCGGCAGCCCCCTGCAGTCGACCGCCGGAGTTCGTGCGGTAGTAGAAGAGCGGCAGCGGCAGGACGTCGATCTCGTACCCCTCGCAGGCCAGCTTCACGAAGGTCTCCCAATCCTCGGTCGCCGACCAGCGGTCGACCTCGAACCCGCCGACCGCCCGTAAGGCCTCGGTGTCGAAGATCGAACAGCTGTCGCCATAGACGTTCTCGACCGCGGCGAGAAGGCGAGGGCCACCGGTCGGCGAATAGCGACCGACGAATCTGCGGGCCTCGATGTCGGAATCGTCGACGAACGAGAGGTTGTGGCAGGCGAGGGCCGCGGGCGCCGAATCGGATTCCATCGCCCCGAGCAGGCGCTCGACCAGGTCGGGCGCGGCCAGGTTGTCGGAATCGAAGGGCAGGAAGAAGGTGCCCCGCGCCCGTTCCAGACCGACGTTGCGAGCCCGGCCGGGGCCGGCGTTCGCCTGCCGCAGGAAGGTCCAGCCCGGATGGGCCTCCTCCTGCTCGGCGAAGACCCGCCGCGCCTCACTCGAGGTCGAGCCGTCGTCGATGACGATCACCTCGTCGGGTGGACGACTCTGGACGGCCAGCGAGGTGAGCGCCCCCGGGAGGAAAGGGCCATGGTTGTAGTGGCTGACGAGCACCGTCAGCGACGCGGCGGGCCTGGAGGATCTGCTCCGACCTGTGGGAGGTCGCGCGAGAGCCAGTAGTCGGTCGGCGTCGGGCTCCTCGGTCAGCACGTCTCCGATCGGCCATTCGAGCGCCCGGGCCGCGGCGAGGACGGCGGCGTCGCCGGCGATCCGGACGTCGGCGTACGCGAAGGCGTAGCGCTCGCAATGGTCCAGCTTGAGATCACGCGCCCCGCTCAGTGGCTTGAGGCGGTGCGAGGTGAGCCAGAAGCTCGGCTCTCCCAGCTCGACCGCGACCAGTGGCGCGACGGCGAAGGCACCGTGTCGCTTTGCCTCGATCAGGCGCATCGCCGCGGCACAGCCAGGAAAGTGGACGAGCTCGAACTCGTGCTCCGCCTGTAGCGACAGGAAGGCTTCGAGGATCGACTCGCCGAGGACGAGCGCGGGCTCGTCGCCCCCATAACGCGGCAGCCTGGTGAGCTCGTCGGCGACCAGTTCGCCGAGGCTGTGGACGGCCAACCGGTCATCGCCCATCGGCTCCGCAGACATCCGTCCTGACGGGCCGGCGTCGCTGCAATCGAGGACGTGGACCTGGCAATCGCCGCGGTCGGCGAGCCTCGAGGCGACCGGCGGCGGCGCGGCGACCTGGCCGTCGTCGAGCGGCAACAGAAGGAAGCAGAATGCCCGCCGGCTCACCGCTTCCCCAGGATCGCGCGGGACGCGTCCCTTCATGCGCGAGAAGGTACTCGTGACGCGCCCCCTCGGGAATGGTGTTTTTAGGTAACCGGGCCGCCGAGCCCACGCGCCTCAGCGCCTCGCCCGGGGATCGATTCGCCGTCTCAGCCGACGGGTGGCCTCCCTGGCCAGACGCCGTGGCGTGGCCGCCTGCCAGGAAGCGAGCTCGGCCTCCGCGGCCTCGGCACGCATCCGCTCCGCCTCGACCTCTCCCTGCATCAGGCCCCGGAGCTCCTCCAACTGGGCCTCGCGGAACCGGTCGAGATCCTCGATCTCGCTTTCGTGAAACCGGCGGAACTCGGCGAAGGTCGGCTCGGCCTCGTCGAGGATGTAGGCCTCATAGGCCTGGAGGCACTCGAGCAGCTGCCGCCGCTCGACCCTGCTC
>DASZUW010000192.1:0-7913 GCA_035547475.1 Solirubrobacterales bacterium | reverse complement strand
AGGGCGCCAGGGCGCCCTCAGGTGCACGAGCGCCGGATGCGCCCCGCGCCCCGCCCCCCACCCGCGACCGCCCCCGCGGATGCCGTGCCGACCACAGCCGCCCGTCAGGGGTCGGCACGGCATCCGCGGCAGCTCGGACGGCCGCAAAGCCCCCGTCAGCCGCCCTACCCCGGCTTCTTCGGGACGCGGACTTCGAGGCGGGTGCAGGCGAGTTGGTTGCCGAAGTGGCCGAGGTTCGGGGCGCGCGGCTCGATTCGGGCCGGCTTGCGGTGGTAGCCGGCGTGGGGCTTGAAGATGGGGTTCAGGATTTCGGTCGGAGGAGGATCCGTATCGGTCTCATCGACTCGGCTTCTTACGTGCCAGGAGCCTTTGCATGCGCTCCCGCAGCGAGGGTCGCGGTCCGCGCTCAGCCGCCAGCCACTCGTCCCGGGTCGGCAGGCTCCCCGCCGCGCGCGCCCTGCGCACGCACTCCATGTGCGCGTGGCGCCGCTTCGAGCGATCGTCTTCCGGCGCGATCAGCACGTGCTCCGACATCGAAGCGAGGTGCTTCCCGCAAAACGGACACCGATAGGTCGCCGGCTTCAGATTGGACGCTGGCCGCATGGCCCACCACCGCACCTCCTCCATCCCCCCATGTTGACGGGGTCAAGGGCGGGGGTGGCGGGACATCGCGACCATGGCGGCGGAGGAGCCGCGCTGGTCGACGAGGCCGCGGAGGGTGTGGCGGGAGAAGATGTCGTCGAGCTCCTCGCGGGTGAGGGTCTCGCGGTCGAGGGCGGTCGCGGCGAGGTCGTCGAGGCATTCGCGGTTCGCCGAGACGAGGGTGCGGGCGCGGCGGTGGGCCTCGCGGGCGAGCGTCATCGAAGCGAGGTCGACGTCGCGGCGGGTCGAGTCGGAGACGGCGTAATCGCCGGTCGGCATCGCGATCGGCGGCGGGCCGTCGGGGTCGATCGCCACGCCCATGCCGAATTCGCCGACCATCTGCTTGCAGACCATGTGCACGCGGGCGAGGTCGTCGACCGCGCCGGAGAAGGACTCGCCGAAGACCTCTTCCTCGGCGGCGCGCCCGCCGAGCAGCGTGACGACCTCGTCGACGAGTTCGTCGCGCGACTTCAGGTAGCTGTCCTCGCGCGGCGAGTGGCCGACGAAGCCGAGCGCCGGCCCGCGGGGCACGATCGAGAGGATCTCCGGCGGGTCGAGCCCGAGCAGCCGGCGGCAGAGCGCGTGCCCCGCCTCGTGGTAGGCGACGATGCGCCGCTCCTTCGGGCTGAGGCGGCGCGCCTGCTGGGAGCCGACCGACTGGCGCAGCAGCGCCTCGTCGATTTCGGCGCGGTGGATCTCGACGTTGCCCGCGCGCCCCGCCAGCATCGCCGCCTCGTTCAGCGCGTTGACGAGCTGGGCGCCGGTCATCCCGGTCGTCTTGCGGGCGACGTCGGCGAGGTCGAGGTCGGCGGCGAGCGGCTTGCCCTCGGCGTGCGCGCGGAGGATCGCCTCGCGGCCGTCGCGGTCGGGTGGCGCCACCAGCACCTGGCGATCGAAGCGGCCCGGCCGCAGCAGCGCCTTGTCGAGCTTGTCGACGTTGTTGGAGGCGGCGAGGACGATCACGGTGCCGTCCTCCTTCTCGAAGCCGTCGAGCTCGACCAGGAGCTGGTTCAGCGCCTGCTCGCGCTCGCTCGTGCCGCCGTCCCCGCCGCCGCCGGAGCGGTGGCCGCCGACCGCGTCGAGCTCGTCGATGAAGATCACCGCGCGCCCCGACTTGCGCGCCTCCTTGAAGAGCCGGCGGATGCGGGCGGCGCCGCGGCCGACGAACATCTCGACGAAGCTCGACCCCGAGGCGGCGAAGAAGTCGACCCCGGCCTGGGCGGCGACCGCGCGCGCCAGCATCGTCTTGCCGGTGCCGGGCGGGCCGTAGAGGAGGACGCCGCGCGGGGCCTTCGCGCCGAGCGCGCCGAAGCGGTCGGGTTCGCGCAGCCACTCGGCGACGTCGATCAGCTCGTCCTTGGCGGCGTCGACCCCCTGCACCTCCTCCCAGGCGACCGGCCGGCCCTTCGATGCCTTGACGGTCTCGGGCTTGGTCGAGCCGATCGTCGTGCGCATGAGCCGCAGGAAGACGAACAGCAGCATCGCCATGAAGACGACGCCGAAGACCGGATACCAATCGAAGAAGAATTCCTGGACCGATTCCACTTACCGAATAGTGGACACGGTCGGTCCAGAGGGCAACGGATATGCGTCCAGATCCGTACGAAAGGCCTAAAGGTCCAGGTGTGAAAGTTCGATAGGCCGCCGCGCGTTGGGCGGCGGCACCGAACGCGGTCGCGGCGGTGTCAGCCGCGCACGACCTGGGAGCCGCCGACGATCGTCTCCTCGCCGGAATCGTCGAACACGATCCAGGCCTTGTTGCCGCCGTCGTAGTCGGGCGCCCAGAGCTTCAGCGTCGCGGGGCGGTCCCAGACCGTCACCTGCTCCTCGCCGGTCGCGTCGATCCCGCGCCAGACGCGCACGAAGGGGTTCTCCGACTCCTGCTCGGCGATCGTCGTCGGCTCCTTGTGGCCGGGGTGGACGCGTGTCCCCGGCGGCAGCTCCATCAGGCGCATGACCGAGGCCTTCAGGTCCTCGAACCCGCTCGCGCCGGGCGCCGCGCAGCCGCCGACCGTGCCCTTGAAGAGGACGTCGGCGGTGAAGACGTCGGTGCCGTCGACGAGGAAGGCGAGGTGGCCCGGCGCGTGGCCGGGGGTGTAGAGCGCTTCGATCCCAAGGCCGCCCGCGTCGAGCACGTCGCCGTCGCCCATGATCACCGCGACCTCCTCGTCGAGTGCCGCGGCGGTCGCCTCGTGGGCGACCAGCGGCGGGCCGCCGAGCCGCTCGCGCGCCTCCTTGATCCCGGCGACGTGGTCGGCGTGCGGATGGGTCACGAGGTAGTGGGTGATCGTGATGCCGTCCGCCTCGGCGCGGTCGATGAGCGGGTCGACGTCTTCGTTGCCGTCGATCAGGACGCCGGTGCCGCGCGCCGGGTCGGCGACCAGGTAGGCGTTCGAAAGCCACTGCGGATTCTCGGTCCTCTCGACGATCCCGGCGCTCCTCCTTTTCGCGGGGTCATGCTTCCGACCTTACCCGCCATATGGGGCGGGTAAGGTCGGAAGGTCGCCGGCGCGGCTGCCCTCGAGGATCACGCGGCGACGAGCTCGGGGTCGTCCCAGGTCGGCACGTGGCCGACGCCGGGCATGACGAGGAAGCGGGCGCCGGCGGGGCGGCGGGCGGGCTTCGGCGGGCCGACCTGGCGGTCGAGCTCGGCCCAGGCGATCGTCACCGGCACCTCGGCGGGGTAGCCGGCGGGGTCGAAGATGTGCTCGCGCATCGCCTTGTTCGCGCCGTCGTAGCCTTCGGAGTCGATCCAGGCGAGGACGAGTTCGCGCGCCGCGCGGGTCGGCCAGTTCTCCGGGCGGGCGGCGAAGGTGGCGACGGCGCGGCGCCGCACCGGGCCGATCCTGAGCGCCGCGCCGACCAGCGGCCGCAGCCGCTTCGCCCAGAGGCGGCCGGAGCCCTTGCGCGGCCCGATCGGCGCCCGCCAGAGCCCGGCGGGGGAGAGGCAGGTGACCGAGCGCGCCGCCCCCAGCCGCCCCAGTTCCAGCCCGACCCAGGCGCCGAGGCTGTTGCCGGCGACGTGGGCGCGCTCGACGCCGCGGGCGGCGAGCTGGTCGCGGAGCGCGGCGGCGAGGGCGGCGGCGGTCGGCTCGACCGCGGGCGGCAGCGGCGGCGCGGCGCCGAAGCCCGGCAGGTCGAGCGCGATCACCTCGCGGTGCGGTGAGAGCAGCGGGACGACCGGGTCCCAGACGTGCGAGGCGGCGCCGAGCCCGTGGATCAAAAGCAGCGGCTCGCCCGCGCTCGGATCCGTCGCGCCGCCGTCCCGCCGCCGCGGCGGCTCGCCGCCCGCGCTCACCGGAACCGCGGCTTCGCGAAGAGGACCTGGACGTCGCCGATGCGGCGCTCGCGGAAGCCCGCCTCCGAGCTCGACAGGTAGAAGTCCCAGAGGCGGCGGAAGCGCTCGTCGTACCCGTGGGCCTTCAGCTTGTCCCAGGCGGCGAAGAAGCGCTCGCGCCAGCTCGCCAGCGTCGGTGGGTAATGGGCGGTGATGTCGTCGAGCCAGATCTCGCGCAGTTCCGTGACGGTTCCGATGCTGTCGGCGATCCGTTTCAGCGACGGCAGACATCCGCCGGGAAAGACGTGAGTGTTGGCGAAGCTTCGTGACGCCTTCTCCATCTCATAGAGGCGGTCGTCGACGGTGATCGCCTGCAGCAGGAAGAGCCCGTCGTCGGCGAGCAGTCGATCGCAGGCGCGGAAGTAATCGTCGAAGTACTGCCAGCCGACCGCCTCGATCATCTCGACGCTGACGAGTCGGTCGTAGGTGCCCTCGAGGTCGCGATAGTCCTCGAGCAGGATCGTGATCCGGTCGTCGAGGCCCGCCTCGCGCACCCGCTGTGTCGCCAGCTCGTGCTGGGCGCGGGAGATCGTCGTCGTCGTCACCCGGCAGCCGGTCGTGCGCGCCGCGTGGATCGCCAGCCCGCCCCAGCCGGTGCCGATCTCGAGCAGGTGGGTGTCGGGGCCGAGCCGCAGGCGCTCGCAGATGCGGTCGAGCTTCGCCAGCTGTGCCTCCTCGAGGTCGGCGCCCTCGCGCGGGAAGTACGCGCACGAGTACATCATCGTCGGGTCGAGGAAGGAGGCGAAGAGGTCGTTGCCTAGGTCGTAGTGGGCGCTGATGTTGGCGCGGGCGCCGCCGCGGGTGTTCTCGGGGACGAGGCCGCGGAGGCGGTGGAGCGCGCTGCGCCCCTTGGACACGGCGGCGCTGACGCCGCGATGCTGGTTGGCGAGGCTGCGGGCGGCGATCTGGATCAGCGCGACGAGGTCGTCGGTCTCCCAGAGGCCGTCGACGTAGCCCTCGCCGAGCCCGACCGACCCGCGCAGGGGCCCGCGCCAGGCGGCGGGGTCCTTGATGCGGACGGTGGCGTGGAGGTCGGACGGCTCGCCGAAGACGCGGCTGTGCGAGCCTTCGATGATCTCGATCTCGCCGCCCTTGGCGCGCGAGAGCACCGCGCCGACGGCGGCGCGCGCCGCCGCGTCCCTCACCGCGCCACCTCGGCCCCCTCGTCCTGGTCGACGGCGGGTGAGGAGAGAGTCCGGTTCATGCCGCAAGCGTATTTCCTCGGTGGCGGCGAGAACAGGGGCAGGAGCGGGGCCGACCCGCCGACCGGGCGGGTGGAGCCCTCGCCGCGGTCGCCTTCCTGCCGCGATCAGGGCGGTCCCGCGACCTCGCCGCTCAGCCGTAGGGCCGGTACAGCATCCTGTCGCCGAGCAGCGCGCTCACTGTCTCGAAGTCGTAGCCCTTTGCGCGCAAGGTGTCGATGATCTGGGGGAGGGCGGTGAGGGTCTCGTCACGAGGACCGCCGCCGTCGTGCATGAGGATGATCGCCCCCGGTTTCGCGTTGTTGACGATGTTGTCGTAGATCGCGCCGGAGCCCGGCAGCGACCAGTCACGCGGGTCGACGTCCCAGGTGATCGTCTTCATGCCAAGCGAGCCCGCCGTGGCGACGACGCCCGAGTTCACCGCGCCGCCGGGCGGGCGGAAGAGGCAGGGCTCAAAGCCGGTGTAATCCTGGATCCGCCGCGCCGCGCCCGCGATCTGCCCGTGGCCCGGGTATTCGACGTGGTTCATCGTGTGGTCGCCGATCTCGTCGCCTTCGGCGAGGATCCGGCGCATCGTCGCTTCCCGGCCTGGCATCTCCTGGCCCACCTCGAAGAAGGTCCCCGGCACGCCCTTTTCGCGCAGCACGTCGAGGAAGCGGTCGGTGTACTCGCTCGGACCGTCGTCGAAGGTGAGGGCGAGGACCTTGCGGTCGGTCGAGGCGGCGCTGACGAGCCCGGCGTCGCCGCCGGTGCAGCCGACGGCGCGGACCGGCCGGAGGCGGAAGGCGCTCGCGCCGCTGGGCGGCCAGGCGGTCGTGCAATTGCGCCGCACCTTGCAGCGGCCGCTCGCCGCGAGCACGCGCCAGCGGTAGCGGCCGGGCCGCAGGCCGGTCGGGTGGGTCGGCCCGGCGAGGACCGAGAGCACGAGCTTCTCCGGTCGCGGTCGCCTCAGAGTGGCGGCGACGCTCGTCCGGGCGGTCGGCTTTCCGGACGAGTCGACGGTGACGAGACCCGCACGCTTGTGTGCCTTGGGGCCGCCGAGGCAGAGCCGGGTTTCGCCGCCGCCGCCCGCTGCCCTCCCCCCGCTCCCGACCGCCTCGAAGCCGAAGCACAGGTACGCCGCGTCGGCGCGGCGCGCGTCCGGGCGGGCGGCGAGCGTCGCCAGGGCCTCGGGCGCCGCCGTCCGCACCGAGAGCACGAGGTCCCGCCCGGCCTGGGAGACGCTCGCGGTCTCGATCGTCGGCCGTCGCGCCGCGCGGGCGCCCGGCGCGATCGCGAGCAGGGCCGACGCGAGGACGAGAAGCGCGCCGAGGGCGCACGGGATCTTGCGGCTGAGGCGAAGGCGGGGCACGGGGGCTTTCGGGTAGGAAGGTGTGATCCTAGGCAGCTTGGTTGGTGTTCCGTGAACAAGTGACGCATCTCGCCACTCCCGCCCCTCCGTCCGTCGGCCCCGCCCCCCCCCCCGCCCCCCCCGCCCCGCGGGTCCGCCGCGCCCACGCCTCCGGCCGCGTTCTCGCCCGTGCGCTCCCCGCGCTGCTCGTCCTCGTCCTCCTCGGGCTCCCCGCTTCCGCGCGCGCCGAAACGGGCGGGGCCGGCCCGTTCGAAAAGGCCGCGGTCGGCCGCCACTCGCCGTTCGCCCGCCAGGGCATGTGGATCTGGTACGTCGACCAGTCCCAGGGCGGCAGCGTCCCGGCGATCCTCGCGACCGCCCACCGCCACCGCGTCGGCACCGTCTACATAAAGGCGGGCGACGGGGCGACCCGCTGGGACCAGTTCAACGGCGCCCTCGTCCGCGCGCTCCATCGCGGCGGGCTCAAGGTCTGCGCCTGGCAGTTCGTCTACGGCGAAGCGCCGGAGGCCGAGGCGCGGGTGGGCGCCGCGGCCGTGCGCGCCGGCGCCGACTGCCTGGTCATCGACGCCGAGGCCGACTACGAAGGCAGGTACGCCTCGGCCGACATCTACCTGCGCGGCCTGCGCGCCCAGATCGGCGCCCGCTTCCCGCTCTCGCTGGCGGGCTTCCCCTACGTCGATTACCACCCGGCCTTCCCGTACTCGGTCTTCTTCGGCCCCGGCGGCGCGAGCGTCAACCAGCCGCAGATGTACTGGAAGGACATCGGCACCTCGGTCCGCGAGGTCTTCGCCCACACCTACCTCTACAACCGCCTCTGGGGCCGGCCGATCTTCCCTGTCGGCCAGACCTACGGCGCCCCCGGCCGCGTGTCGCTGCGCCTCTTCCGTCGCTTCTCGGCGAGCTACGGCACCGTCCCCAGCTGGTGGGACTGGCAGGAGACGACCGTGCCGGAGTGGCGTGCCCTCGGCGCCCGCCAGGGGTGGCGCAAGCTCCCGAACCTCACCCCGGAAGCCGAATACCCGCTGCTCCGCCTCGGCGCGAAAGGCGACCTCGTCGTCTGGGCACAGGAGCGCCTCCTCACGGCCGGCGAGCCCGTCGAAGTAAACGGCATCTTCGAACGCACCACCCGCCGCGCCGTCCGCGCCTTCCAAGAATCGCACGGCCTGACCGGCGACGGCCGGCTCGGCACCGAAACCTGGGCACAGCTCGTCCACTACGAGCCCTTCAAGGTCGATTGGGCGGCGACGAACCCCATCGTCAGCTCCCTCCCGCACGGCACGCCGCGGCGCGTGGTGGCGCACCGGCCCTTGTCCGCCTCCCTGGCGGCGGTCCGCGACGAGCTCGCGCCGCGCGGGTAGGGGGAAAGGGTGAGGTTCGGCGG
>DASZUW010000191.1:0-5179 GCA_035547475.1 Solirubrobacterales bacterium | reverse complement strand
GGTTCACCCTCTTCGACCGCGGCGCCGAGGGCCCGCGGGCGACCAAGGTGACGGTGCCGGCGAGCGAGCTGTCGGCCCCGCCCGGCTCCTGGATCCGCGTCGGCGACGCGGATCCATCCGCCGGCGGGCACCGACAGGGCGCTCGCGGCCACCGTCACCTTCGCCGCCCGCGGCGCGCCCGCCGCGCGGTCGAAGAGCGTGAACCAGATCGAGGCGGTCGCCTCCGCCCCGGGCCGCTTGTGCACGGTGTGGCGGATCCAGAGGCCGCGGCCGCCGTCCGGGCTGCACGCCTTCAGGTAGAAGCTCTCGTAGTGCCCCGCCTTGGCGGCGACCCCCGCGTAGCGCGCCCGTTCCTCCACGCGCAGAGCCTACCCGGGAGCGACTGGATATTGGCCGGCCGGCCAGTTAGGGTCGGGGCGTGCAGGGAGAGGCCGCCGAGAGATTCGTCGTCTTCGGGCTGCGCCTGCTCGCGGTCGCCTTCGCCGTCGTCGGGCTCCTCTACCTCCTCGTCCCCAGCCCGACGCTCGACGTGATCTCCGACGTCGGCGAACTCCTCGGCAACCAGACCCGCGCCCCCCACACCCGGGAGTACATGTGGCTCTCGCTCGGCTTCGCCTACATGGCGGTGATCACCGGCATCTGCCTGATCGCCCAGGCCGACGTCGTCCGGTACCGCCCGCTGATCCTCCTGCTCGCCGCCGGCAAGGCCGCCTCCTCGCTCACCTCGCTCGCCTTCTTCCTGCTCCAGGACCAGGTCTTCGCCTACCTGCTCGGCTTCCTCGTCGACGGGTCGCTGATCCTCGTGGCGCTCTGGCTCTGGTCGCTCGTCGGGAGGGTCGACCGCCCTTTTGACAGCGGCCGCGGCGCGTCCCGCGGCCTCGGCGAGAGCGAACGGCGCACGCTGGCGGCGATCTGCGAGGCGATGGCGCCGGGCGCCGGCGGCCTGCCGGCGGCGGAGCGCGACGTCGCCGTGGCCGGGCCCGTCGCCGAGTTCCTCGCCGCCGCGCCGCCGGACTTCCTCGGGCGCCTGCGCCTCGGCCTGCGCGCCTTCGAGTGGCTGCCCTTCCCGCGCCGCTTCAGCCGCCTCGACCAGGCGGGGCGCGAACGCGTCCTCGCGCGGCTCGAGCGCTCGCGCCTCTCGCTCAAACACGACCTGCTGCTGATGGCGAAGCTCTTCTCCACCTTCGGCTACGCGGCCGCGCCGGAGGTCGAGGCGCAGGTCGGCAACGAGGTCCGCTGCGCGCTCGCGGGCGGCGGCGCGCCCGCGCCGGCGGCGCCGCTCGGCGACACGACGCCGCGCGGCGAGGGCGAGGAAGCCGACGTCGTGATCGTCGGCTCCGGGGCGGGCGGCGCGGTCGCCGCGGCGACGCTCGCCGAGGCGGGCCTCGACGTGCTCGTCCTCGAGGCAGGCGGCGACCACGACCGCGACTCCTACCCCGCCGACCGCCTCGACGCCGTCCGCACCCTCTACCGCGGCGCCGGCCTCACCGTCGCCACCGGCCGCCCGCCGATCGTCGTCCCGGTCGCGAGGACCGTCGGCGGCACCACCGTGGTCAACTCCGGCACCTGCTTCCGCGCCCCCGAGTCGGTCCTCGACGACTGGGCGCGGCGCTTCGGGATCGACTGGGCGCGCGACCTCGACGCCGACTTCGCCGCCGCCGAGGAGATGCTCGACGTCCGCCGGCTCGACCCGGCGAGGATGGGGCGCAACGGCCGGCTGGCGATGGAGGGCGCGGCGGCGATCGGCGCAAGCGGCGGCCCGATCTCCCGCAACGCCGGGGAATGCGAGCAGTGCAGCTCCTGCCCGTTCGGCTGCCCGCTCGACGCCAAGCGCGGCATGCACGTCACCTACCTGCCGCGGGCGGTCGCGGCGGGCGCGCGCCTGCGGGCCGGGGTCGAGGCGCGGCGGATCCTGGTCGAGGGCGGCCGCGCGGTCGGGGTCGAATGCCTCCTCGACGGCGGCGACACCGGCCCGCGGCCACCGGCGGCCGGAGGCGGCGAGCGATCGGCCCGGCGCCCGGGCGCGCCGCCCCGTCCCTACACCGTCCGCGCGCGCCACGCCGTGATCGCCGCGGGCGGCGCCTTCGGCACGCCGGAGCTGCTGCTGCGCTCCGGCCTCGGCAACGCGGCGGTCGGCCGCAACCTGCACGTCCACCCGGCCTGCTGGGTCGGCGCCCGCTACGAGGAGGAGGTGCGGGGTTGGGACGGCGTCATGCAGAGCTACTACGTCGATGAGTGGGAGTCGCGCGGGATCCTGCTCGAGGCGACCTTCACGCCGCCTGCCTTCGGCGGCGCCTGGCTCGCCGGCACCGGCGCCGAGCACCAGCGGGCGCTGCTCGGGCTGCGGCACGTCGGCTCGATCGGCGTCCAGCTCACCGACCGCTCGGCGGGCCGCGTCCGCCTCGGCCCGGACGGCATCCGCGCCGCCTACGGGCTCACCCGCGAGGACGCCGACCGCGCCGTCTTCGGCATCGCCCGCGCCGCCGAAGTCCACTTCGCCGCCGGCGCCACGGAGGTCTACCCGAACCTCGCCCGCGTCCCGGTCCTGCGCCCCGGGGACCTGCCGGCCTTCGAGGCGACCCGCTTCAAGCCCGCCGAATTGCGGCTCGAGGGCTTCCACCCGATGGGCACCGCGCGCATCGCCGCCGATCCTCGCGAGGGCGCCTGCGCCCCCGACGGCTCCCTCCACGGCACCGCCGGCCTCTACGTCGCCGACGCCTCCCTCTTCCCCACCGCCCTCGGCGTCAACCCGATGATGACCATCGTCGCCTTCGCCGGACGGGTGGCGCGCGAGGTCGCCGGCGCCGCCGCCCCGCGCCCTTCCGGCTCGGCCGCTCAGGCGGCGCGCCGGTAGCGGATGTGGGTGGTGAGCGGTGAGTGGAGCGCCTCGACCGGCTCGAACGGGAAGGACTCGACCCCGTCGAAGATCCGCTCGCCCGACCCGAGCAGGACGGGCGCGACGTCGAGCGTGAGTTCGTCGATCACGCCGGCGGCGAGCGCCTGGCGGACCGTGGAGGCGCCCCCCGCGATGTCGACGCCGTCGGCGCCCGCGGCCTCGCGCGCCTGCGCGTAGGCGGCGTCGAAGCCCTCGGTGACGAAGTGGAAGCTGGTGCCGCCTTCCATCTCGATCGGCTCGTGGGCGTGGTGGGTCAGCACGAAGACCGGCGCGTGGTAGGGCGGCTCGGGTCCCCACCATCCGTCCCAGTCCTCGTCCCACTCGCCGCGGATCGGCCCGAACATGTTCCGCCCCATCACGTAGGCGCCGCGCGGTCGCAGCAGCCAGCTTTCCGCCGTGGCGTTCGCCTCGGTGGCCCGCTCGTCGCCGACGTGCCAGCGGTGGACCTCGATGCCGCGCTTGCCGAGCGGGTCGTCGCGGCTCTGTTCGGGCCCGGCGACGAAGCCGTCGAGCGAGATCGACATGTGGCAGGTGGTGTCCGACATCCGCGCCTCCCCAGTAGAGCGATTTGCAGGCAACGTAGCGCACGGGCTCGCGCGCGTCCGCGGCGGCGGCGCTAGGGTCGCCTCCTCCGCGACTGCGATCTCGAGGTCGAGGACCTCATCGAAGTCCGCCCGCCCCGCGACGCGACCACGAGCTCCACCAGCGTCGCCCTCGACTGGGCCCGCCGCTTCCCCTGCGAGGAAGTCTGGCGCGCGCGGAAACGGGGCCGAGGCTAGTCCGGCCGCGCGGCGATCAGCGGCAGCCGGGCCATCACCAGGGTGCCGCTGCCCGGCGCGCTCTCGATCTCGAGGTGGCCGCCGAGCGCTTCGACACGGTCGGCGATCCCCAGCAGACCGGGGCTGGTCGAGTCCGCGCCGCCGACGCCGTCGTCGCCGACCTCAAGGCTGAGGGCACCGTCTGAGACCGACGCCTTCACCGTCGCGCGGGTCGCGCGGGCGTGCTTGACGACGTTGGTCAGTGCCTCGGCCACCACGAAGTAGGCGCTCGCCTCGATCTCGGCCGGCAGCCGCGCCTCGGCGACGTCGATCTCGACCGGAAGGTCGAGCCGCGGGACGAGCGCCTCGACCCCGGCGCGCAGGCCACCGCGGGTGAGGACGGAGGGCAGGATGCCGTGGGCCAGCTCCCGCACCTCGGAGGTCGCCCGCTCGGCGGTGGTGAGCGCTTCGGCGACCAGCTCCTTAGGGTCGCCCCGCCCGCTCTCGAGAGCCTGTAGCGCCAGCTTCAGGATGACGATCGTGTGGACGAGCCGCTGCTGGGCGCCGTCGTGGAGGTCGCGCACGACCCGACGTCGTGCCTCGTCGCCGGCGGCGAGCACCCGGGCGCGCGAGGCGGTCAGCTGGTCACGGCTGTCGGCGTTGGCGATCGCGGTGCCGAGCAGCTCGGCGAAGGCGGTCAGGCGGTCCCCGGTGTCCTCGGGCGCCGGTCCGCCGCTGGTCCAGATCCCCGCCAACACCCCCCAGATGCGGCCCTCGACGACCACCGGAGAGGCGACCGCGGAGCGCGCGCCGAAACCGCGAGCGACGGTACCGATCGGGCCGGTGGCGTCGGCGAAGTCGTCGAGGCGCTCGGTACGCCCGGTCCGCATCACGCGCGAGGTCACGTTGCTGCCTCCGAGCGGAAAGGTGTCGCCGATCGCCAGCCCGGAGTCGCCGTCCTGGGCGAGGACGGTCAGGCTGCTCTCGTCGTCGTAGCGGGCGAGCGCCACCTTCGAAGCCTCGAGGAGCGCCGCGACCTCGCTCGTCACCGCGTCGAAGACCGCGCTCGGAGCGGCGCCTCGGGCGACCAGGGTGGCGACCCGGCGCAGCGCCGCCTGCTCGTCGGCGAGGCGGCGCACCTCGGCGCGGGCCTGGGCGTTGGTGAGCGCGGTGACGACCAGCGCCGCGAAGCGCTCGAGCCGCGTCTCGGTGTCCGGCGGCAGGGGCAGGGTCTTGGAGTGGACCGCGATCACGCCCCAGAGTCGACCGTCGACGACGATCGGCGCGCCGACCGAGGAGCGCGCGTGGAGCTTGTCCCGCACCAGCGCCGCCGCCGCGCCCCCGATCCCGCTCCAGTCTTCCTTCCGCGCGGGCGCGAGCGTCCGGACGATCTCCCAAGCCAGCGAGCCGCGCTCGATCGGCATCACGTCCGGGTGAGGCGGATGGTTACCCTCCGCGGCCCACATCGCGAGCGCCGACATCGCCTTGCCGTCGTGGTTGCCGCCCAGGTGCACGGCGTCGACCT
>DASZUW010000190.1:0-3768 GCA_035547475.1 Solirubrobacterales bacterium | reverse complement strand
CTTTCAAGCCGAAGGTCGCCAGTTCGAATCTGGTCGGGCGCACTTCTCCTATTCCGCTTGGGGAAGCGGAATAGTTGGATCGGCGTTCTGCTCCAAAGGGCCGAAAAACGCCCGTGGGGCAAGGATTGGGGCAAGATGAGGTCGCCGAGGACCCTTGACAGGCCTTGAGATGGTCGGTCCCGCTCTGCACATTCATCGCGGTGCAGGCCAGACGACCAGTGCGAGCGGGGGCCTCCGTGGCCGAGAGGCTGCGGCGGCTCCTCGACGAGGTACTGACCACTTCCCCGTCCGCGACGGCCGCGGCCTCGACCGCAGGCAGCTCCTCTTCCTCCTCCGCGACTTCCGCCAGGACCTTGTCGACTAGGTCGACGACGCCGAACACAGAGGCATCAGCGAGAGGGGCGCCGCCCGCCTCACCAGCACCCGTTCGTTGATTCGCTGGCTGGAGCGGGGCGAGCTTCCCGGCCCGGACGCCGTGCCGCTGCTCGAACGGATGCTCGCCTCGATCTCCCGAAACACCGACGAGCGTGAACTGGCCGAACGCGAGGCGCTTGTCGCCGCGATCCACGACCTCGGCGGCGACGACCGCGACCGCCGCCGGGATCTGGCGGGAGCCCGCCGAGAACGACCCCAAGGCGCTCGCCGCCTATGGCCGAGCGCTCCATGGCCTGATGCTGGGCGCAGGGCTGACCGTCGCCGAGCTGGAGGAGGGCGCCGACCTCGAACCCTCCACCGTCGTCGCCTGGATCTGTGGGACCGAGGAAGCGAGGTTCGTCGAGACCCTGTGGCTCCTCGACGTGATCGGCCTCTCGCCCGACGAGTTCGCCGCGCGGGTGGAGGAGGATCGCCGCGGCGATCCGGGGGAGCGACCGGGCGACCATGGGCCGAACCCGGCGCGCCCTGGGAGGGAGTGCCCATGACGACCAGGAGCGCGGAGGACGAAGTCCGGAGGGCACGGGAAGAGGCGCGGAGGGCAGACGCGCTCGACGGCTTCGCCGCCAACGTCCTCGCCTTCCGCCGGATCGCCGGGCTCTCCCAGGAGGAGGCCGCCGTCCGCGCAGGCCTACACCGCACCGGATCAGCCTGTTGGGAGGGCCGGGCGGATGGCGCGCCTCGACACCGTCGTCAGGGTCGCCGCCGGCGTCGGGGCCGAGCCCGCCGACCTCCTTGAAGGCCTCGCCTGGGAGATCGACCGAGAGCGGTGGCCACAGGAGCGGCCCTTGCACGAGCGCTCCGACCGGCTCGTCGAAGGCCGCCGGACGATCTGGGTCGCCGGGGGCTGGCCGAGGGTCGGACATGGATAGGTCCCTCTCGCGGCGCTTCGGTCTTCTCCTCGCGCTGCACCGGATGCGGGCCGGCCTCTCCCAGGAGGAGTGCGGCCGGGTGGTCGGCCTCCACCGCACCGAGCTGAGCCTGCTGGAGGCGGGGTGGCAGGACGCCGAGGCTAGACACGCTGCTCGCTCTCGCGGCTGCGATTGAGGCCCCGCCGCGCGAGCTGGTCACCGAGATGGGCTGGTCGCCTGCTCTGGTGGAGACTGGCGGCGAGTACGTGGTCGACGGCACCGATGCCTAGCCCGCCGCCGCCGGCCCCTTTGCTCCGTCGTCTTGCCGAGCGCCTGGGCGCCATCCGCAACAGGAGGGTATGGACCTGACCGCGCTTTCGCTCCGAGCCGACGTCGGCATCGAGCTGATCCGCGAGCTCGAGCACGCCGGCGGCCACGTCCCGAAGGTCGCCACCGTCCTGCGGCTCGCCGGGGCGCTCGGCGTCCGGCCGGGGGAGCTGGTCGCCGGCGTGCGCTGGGTGCCGGTCGGGGTCGTCCGGGAGAGGGGCCGCTTCGAGGTCGCCGAGGACCCGGCGCTGTTGGCGGAGGTCGCCGCCCTGCGCGTAGCGGCTACGGGACGGGCGCGATCCGCGTGAGCGCCCGTCGATGAGCTACCGAGGAACTGGGACCTCGGGCCGGAAGCCAGGGTGAGGCTCGGCCGAACGTCGCGGTCCACCGCCTGCGGGCCGGCCTCAGCCGAGCCGAGGTCGCACGGCGCGTGCTGGTCTCGGACGCCTGGCCGAGGACCGCCGAGGAGGGCAGGGCAGGGTCGAGCCTCGATGCCTGGGTGCGCCTGGCCGGTGCGCTCGACGCGGCCCTCGACGACCTGCTCGAAGGGGTGACCTGGGTCCCCGCGCCGTCGGACGACGATGGCGGCGGCGGTTACGTCCTCGACGGAGAGGCTTGAGAAACGCTCGTACAACCACGTGCGCACATGGTTGTGTCCGTCGGCCGGTCCTTCGCTATTCGTCGAGATCGGGGGCCACTTTCCGATCTCAACGCCCTGTATAGGTAGTGGGGACGGTTCGACACCCTGCCCGTGGTGGACCGAATCACCCTCCACGTGGGGCTCCGTCTGCGCTTCCGCCTGCGGCTCGCACCGCGCTTCGCGTCGCGGCTCGGTCCGCACTTCGCGCAACCTGGACCGCCGAGGTCCTCCAGACCGCTTGGCATCTGGCATCGGCACGGCGGCGGCCAGACATCTATCCTCGATCCACCTCTCCGCAGTTCGTCAGGTCATCAGCACGGAACTCCGGTCATCGTTGCGGGTCGCCCTGCCGTCGCCGACCTCGTCTCCGCTCTGTCGTCTTTCGCTCATGCGGCGTTCGCCGCGCGGCTCGTCAGGACTCGCCGCGCCACCGTCCGACCGCGGAGTGAGTGTGCCTGAGAGTCCGGGTCGGTCATGGCCCGGACTCACGCGGTCGGGATTCAGGGGGTCCGGCGATGTGTCGTCGTGCACCGGCGCGTCTCGTGAGGCTGGGGGGGTCGAGATCCTCGAAAGCCTCGGCCAGCACCGGCTGCTGTCGACCCGGCAGATCCATGAGCTGCACACGTCGGGCAGCTCGATCCGTTGGGCGCAGGATCTTCTCGGACGGCTGTGTGTGGACGGCCTCGCGCTGCCGACGACGATGCCCGGAGGTCGGTTCGCCTGGCACATCACCGAGACGGGTGCCGATGTACTGGAGGAGGTTCCGAACCCCGCGGAGGAGCGCCGTCCGGTGGTCACGCCGGAGAAGGCGGCCAGCCCGCCGCAGGTGCACACCCTCGCGGTGAACGAGGTCGGCCTCGCCTTCGTCCGTGCGGCCCGTGGCTGGGCCGGGACGAATGCGGCCCGTTCCACTGGTTCCACGAGATCGCCCACTTGCTCGGTCCGCCGCCGGGACGCCGCGCGCCGAAGCAGTTGATCGCCGACGCGATCCTCACCTACCTGCTCGTCGATGACGACGGCGCGGTGAGCATCGCCTACCGCTTCGTCGAGCTCGACCGCGGCAACCGCTCGACCGCCGAGCTCGCGCGAGGGGTCGGTCGCTACGCTCGCCTCCATCGCCGGACGATCCCCGCCGAGGACCCCGCCCTCGGTCGGATCATCCTCGGGGCACCGCTACCCGGTGTCCCGGGCCTGCTCGTCGTCCTGGCCGGGGGGCCGCCCGAGGCGTTGCGCCGAAGACGGTCGATCGTCTTGGCCCTCTGTCGGGCGGACCCGATGCTCGCCTCGACGCCGGAGGTCGAGGTGTCGATCTGCCTCCTCGACGATCTCATCGAACGCGGTCCCTTGGCCCCGATCTTCCGATCTCCTGAGCGGCCCGAGACCGACGCTGATTTGTTGGGGAGGTAGGGACGATGAGCCGTGCGCCTTCCGAGCGACCGGGGCCGACCGGGATGCCTGTGCTCCGCGCGGACGAGAGGCTGGTCGAGGAGCTTGCCGAGGTCTTCGCCGGACCGATCG
>DASZUW010000189.1:0-22005 GCA_035547475.1 Solirubrobacterales bacterium | reverse complement strand
CGACAGATACTCGCACTGGACGGGGACGATCACTTTGTTCGCCGCGGTCAGCGCGTTGATCGTCAGCAGGCCGAGGCTCGGCGGCGTGTCGATGCAGACGAAGTCGTAGTCGGCCGCGACCTCCTTCAGCGCCTTCTCCAGGGTGCGCTCGCGGCCGATCTTGGTGCTCATCGCGATCTCGGCGCCGGCCAGGTCGATCGAGGCGACGGCGATGTCGATCTCCCGTTCGACGATGATCTCGGAGATCGGCATGTCGTTGACGAGCACGTCGTAGAGGCTGTGCTCGACCTTGTCCGGGTCGATCCCCTGGGACATCGTCAGGTTGCCCTGCGGGTCGAGGTCGATGCAGAGGACGCGATGGCCGGACTCGGCGAAGGCGACCGCCAGGTTCAGCGTCGTCGTCGTCTTGGCGACGCCGCCCTTCTGGTTGGCGAAGGCGATGACGTCGGCGGTGTCGACCGGCTCCTCGGGCTCGGGCTGCGGCGGCTTCAGGAAGTCGAGGCGCGTCGGCGCGATCAGGTCGACCGCCTTCATCCGCGCGTCGCCGGCCTCCTCGTCGTCGTCCTTGGCCGGTCCGTTGAGCGCCTCCTCGACGCGCAGCGGCGCGGCCCGGCGCGAGGGCGCGGGCGGAGCCGCTGCGACCGCCTCGTGCTCCTCCTCCTCAAACTGCGCGGCCGGAGCCTCGGCGTCCTGCTCCGGCGCCTCTGCCGCGGGTGGCGCGGATGAGGGGTCTTCGCCCGCAGCCCGCGAGGACGAGGACCCCTCGTCCGCGACAGGACCCGCGGCCCGAGGCCCCCCGTCAAAGTCGTCCTGGTATTCCGGCTCGTAGTCATTCACCGGCCGCTCCGGGACGGCCTCTTCCATCCGCTGCAGCTCTTCCTCGAGCGGATGGGTCTCCTCGACCACGGCGGGCTCCCGATTCTTCTTCTTGCGGCTTAGAAATCCCATTGCGCGGATATTCGGATGCGAGGCCCTTTTTCCTGCCGTTAGGTGAAATTGCTAGGAATTGCCCGATACCCGAGCTTCTCGACAAGCGGTTGGTGATCGTCACCGGCAAGGGCGGGGTCGGCAAGACGACGGTCGCCGTGGCCCTCGGCATGCGGGCGGCGGCGGAAGGCAAGCGAACGATCGTCTGCGAGGTCGCCGCGCAGGAGAACGCCTCGCGCATGTTCGAGCACACCACCGTCGGCTTCCACGAGGTCGAGCTGGAGCGGAACCTCTGGGCGATCTCGATCGACCCCGACGAGTCGATGCGCGAGTACGTGCTGCTGCAGCTGAAGGTGCGGGCGATGCGCGACATGCTCTTCCGCAGCCGCATCTTCAACTACCTTGCCGCGGCGACGCCGGGGCTGAAGGAGCTGGTGACGATCGGCAAGATCTGGGAGCTCGCCCAGCTCGACCGCAAGGTGAAGTCGGCGCGCAAGTACGACACGGTGATCGTCGACGCGCCCGCCACCGGCCACGGGGTCGGCTTCCTGCAGACGCCGCGCACCTTCGCCAACATCGCCCGGGTCGGGCCGATCCACTCGCAGGCCCAGACCCTCGACAACTTCATCACCGACCACGAGAACACGGGCGTCGCGATCGTCGCCCTGCCGGAGGAGATGCCGGTGAACGAGTCGGCGGCGCTGGAGCGCGACCTCGTCGAGGAGGTCGGCGTCGCGGTCGACCGCGTCTACCTGAACGGGCTCTACCCGGAGCGCTTCTCCAAGGAGGAGGCGGAGAAGCTGAGCGCGCTGGCGGCCGAGGAAGGCGCGCCGAAGGCGGCGGCGCGGGCGGCGCTCTCGGAGTTCGGCCGGGCGCGCTCGCAGCGGGCGCAGCTGGCGCGCCTGCGGCGGCGGGCCCAGGCGCCGGTCAAGACCCTCCCCTTCCTCTTCGAGCCCGACCTCGGGCCGGAGGCGGCGCGGCGCCTCTCGCGGAGGCTCGCGTGAGCCCGGAGAGCCCGACCCTCGCCGACGTCCTCGAGGGCAAGGAGGTCGTCATCTGCGCCGGCTCCGGCGGGGTCGGCAAGACGACCACCTCGGCGGCGATCGCGGCCGGGCTCGCGGCGCGCGGCCTGAAGGTCTGCGTGCTGACGATCGATCCGGCGAAGCGGCTCGCCGACTCGCTCGGGCTGGAGGAGCTCGGCAACGACGCGCGGCGCGTCGACCCGCGGCTCCTCGAGCGCGAGGGCGTCGAGATCACCGGCGAGCTGTGGGCGATGCAGCTCGACCCGAAGCAGACCTTCGACGAGCTGATCGCGCGGCAGGCACCCGACGAGGAGTCGCGCGACCGGGTCCTGAACAACCCGATCTACCAGCAGATCTCCGGCGCCCTGGCGGGGTCCCAGGAGTACATGGCGATGGAGAAGCTCTTCGAGCTCCACACCGAAGGCGACTTCGACACGCTCGTCCTCGACACGCCGCCGAGCCGCAACGCGCTCGACTTCCTCGAGGCACCGCGCCGCCTCACCCAGTTCATCGAAGGCAGGTCGCTGAAGGTCTTCATGAAGCCGACCGGCCTCGCGGCGAAGGTGGCGGGGCGTGGGGCGACCGTCGCGCTCAGCGTGATGAAGCGGATCGTCGGCTTCGACCTGATCGCCGACCTGGCCGAGTTCTTCAACGCCTTCAGCGGCATGGTCGACGGCTTCCAGGCCCGCGCCAAGCGGGTCAACAAGCTGCTCGCCGCGCCGACCACCTGCTTCCTCGTCGTCTGCGGCCCCCAGGGCGAGCCGATCGACGAGGCCGTCTACTTCCACCGCAAACTCGTCGAGGCGAAGCTGCCCTTCGGCGGCGTCATCGTCAACAAGGTCCACTATCCGGCGGAGAAGCTGCGCGGCGACGCCCGGGACCTGCCGGCGACCCTCGTCGAAAAGCTCGGCGACGAGGACCTGGCCCAGCGCGTGGCGGCCAACTTCGCCGACTACCAGGCGCTGGCCGAGCGCGACGCCCGCAACATCGAGCACCTGGCCCGCGAGATGCGCGCGACCGGCGTGATCCGCGTCCCCTACCTGGACGAGGACGTCCACGATTTGGCCGGCCTGGCCCAGATCAACCGCTACCTCTTCGCGACCGGCGAGGAGCGCGTCGCGATGGCGGCCGGCCGCGCCTGATCGGGGGCGAAGGCGGCGAGGGCCCCGATGTTGATGGGCCGAAAACCCCGCTATATCGTGGCTTTTCGGCCCATCAACATCTGGGCCACCTGAGGCGGTGACGGGACCGGGGAGTTCGTCACGGACACGCGCCCCCGAAATCAGGCGCTAGGAGGCGCGGTCGCCGTGCCGCGAGTATTCGAACTCGAGGTGGGAGACCTCCCAGTTCGAGTCCGGGACCGGGAAGAGGTGGCGCACGCGGGGCGTGTCGATCTTCTCGCGGTGCTGGAGGTCGCGCTCTTCGTGGGCGGGCCACTCGAGCGAGTGGCCGCGCTCGTCGTCGACCTCGTCCAGCCAGTGGGTGGCGGTCACCTTGATCTCGCCGGGGGCGGGGATCGGCTCGAGGATGCGGGTCTCCAGCGGCTCGTCGTCCTCCTCGAGGTCGGGCTCGTCGTCCAGGTAGCTCTCCGCTTCGCGGAGGTCGGCGGCGAGGTCGCCGGCCGCCTCCTCGGCCGCGGGGGCCTCGACGACGCGGAACTCGTCGACCGGCGCCGGCGCCGACGCCTCCTCGTCGTCCTCTTCGGCGAAGACGGTGATCTCGGCGTCGCCGGCTTCGAGGCCGGTCGCGATCAGGGTCTCGTCGGCGGTCGCCGGGAGGTCCGTGCCGAGCTCGCCGAGGGCGGCCTTGCGCAGGAGGCGGCGGACGCCGTCCTCGATCCAGGTCGCCAGCTCGATCGCGTGGTCGAGCATGCCGCCGTTCATCAGCGCACGCTCCAGCTCCAGCACTTCCTCGACCCGCTCGCGGGCCTCGATGCGGTCGAAGCTCTCGTCGGCGATCAGGGCCGAGGCGCGCAGCGGCAGCGAGGCGCCGACCGGGCCGTGGCCCTCGAGCACCGCGCGCAGCGCCAGCAGGTGGTCGCTGAGGCCTTCCATCGCGCTCTCGCGCTCGCAGCCCATCTCGAAGCGGCCGACCGCCCAGCTGAGGGCGCTGTCGGGGTCGGGGAGCTGCTCCAGGCGCGCGGCGAAGTCGGCGAGCGCGGCGCCCTCCTCCTCGGTGAGGCGGTAGCCGCCCGGGCGGGTCGCCGGCGCCCCGGTGGTGATCCGGCGCCAGGTGTCCTCCCCGGTCGGGGCGAAGGCGAACGGTCCGAGGCCGATGCCGCCGACCTTGAACATCCGCATCACGCTGATCAGCTCGCGCAGCTGGGCCAGGGCGGCCTCGGCCCCGTCGGCCCCCTGCTCGGCGACGGCGAGGAACTGCGGCTCCCAGGCGGCGCGGCCCATGCCCTCGCTGCGCATCGCCTCGATCGGCGCGGCGACCTGGTCGGCGCGGACGATCCGCACCCCGTTGGGCAGTTGCAGCTTGTTCATCGACATCCGCAGCCCGACGATCGGCACCAGCAGGAGATCGGCGTCGTCGGCGCTGCGCGCTTCCGCGTCCAGCGTCGCGATCAGCGCCTCCAGCTTGTCGCGGTCGAGCGCGAAGCCCGAGCCCCCCTCGAAGAGCTCGATCGTGAAGACCTCCAGCATCCGCTCGGCGCGGGCGCCCGGTTCGGGCGGCACCATCTCGCCCCGCCCCTCCAGATAAGTCGACGCCACCCCGGCCTCGACGACCGCCTCGCGGGCGGCGCTCCAGCTCGGCAGCCCGTGCAGCTCGCCGAGCCGTTCGGCCACGTAACGCCCGGACTGCGGCACGTAGCTGTAGAAGGGCGAGTCCTCGGCGGTGTCGGTCGCCACGTCGAAGGGGATCGGCTCCCCTTCGGCAACCATCGCGTTGTAACGGGTCGCGGCCTCGGTCGCGAGGCGGCGCAGGGATTCGTTCAGCAGGAAGTCACGCACGCCCCAGACTTTCGCCTCCCCGCCCGGCCTCCTTCGCCTGCACGGCTCCTTGCAGCTATTCGATCAGCAAGCAGCCGAAACTAGGCAGCGGCGGCTTCGGCGGGCTCGCCCGCCTCGTCCAGCAACCACCGCGTCCCGTAGGCGCGCATGTCGTCGATCAGCGGCACCAGCGCCTGCCCTTTCGGAGTCAGCGCGTACTCGACCCGCGGCGGCACCTCGGGGTAGGTGTGCCGCTCGACGATCCCCTCCTCCTCCAACGCCCGCAACCGCAACGACAGGGTCCTGGGACTGATCCCCTCCAGCGACCGTTCAAGCTCGCAAAAGCGGCAATTCCCCTCAGCCAGATCCCGGATCACCAGCAGCGTCCACTTCCCGCAGACGACCTCCGCGGTCTTGCACACTGGACAATCGGCGTTGCTGCTTGCACTCATGGCTCAGACGAACGGGTGGGGGCCGAAACTTCGCTTCACCAAGTGTAGCTATGTGGCTTCACAAACTGAAGCTTTGGGCGCAAAACCCGGTAGGACTGGCGTCGAACCTGGCCCAAACCGCTTAAAGGCCACTGACCCGCTGTCGATGCGCGTATCGAATGATTGCGCCCGCGCGTCCGAGCCAGGCCCAAGAGGGCTTCATCCTGATCGAGGTCCTGGTCAGCGCGCTGATCCTCGCGATCGTGGCGGGCGCCGTCCTGACCTTGATCACCGCGACGACGCGCGGCGCGGCCTCGCAACGCGTCCACTCGGTCGCCTACGGGTTGGCCCAGAAAGCCCAGGCTGAGATGCGGACGATGGGGATCACCGCCCTCAGTGCCCGCAGACACGCAGAAACGATCCAGGTCGGCGGCACGAACTACACCGTGGTGACGCAGAGCGTGTTCGTCAGCAACACGAGCCAGACGGTCTCCTGCGGAGGCAACGACAAACCGGACTACATCCGGCTCACCTCGACCGTCACCGCGCCCACGATCTCGAACCCGGTGACGATCCGGAGCGTCGTCTCGCCGACCAACGGTTCGCTCGACCCCAACGTCGGCTCGCTGCTTATCCAGACGAAAAATGCGGCCGGCGATCCGCTGCCCGGCGTTGAATTCGAACTCAAAAGCAACGCGGACGGGACGGTTCACAACGGCATCACCGAATCGACCGGCTGCATGAGCTTCGGCGACATCCCCGCCGGCACCTACACCCTGACGAGCACTGCCAACGGCCTGGTCAACCCGAAGGGCGAAACCTCACCCAGCCAGGAAGTCGAAGTGCCGCGAAGCGACGTCGCGCGGCCGAGCGAACCGATCTTGTTCGACAAGCCCGGCTGGCTGCAACCCGAATTCTTCTTCCTCAACAGCGTCACGGGGGCTCCGGAACCGGCCACGGTCGACTCGATGGAGGTCTTCAACAAGGCCGGCCCGCTCTCCACCCCGACGCTCTGGGGCACCCCCGCCGGCCCTCGCCTCCCGACCCTCAAAGCCGAACGCCTCTACCCCTTCTCCGGCAGCAGCTACACGGTCTACGCGGGCTCCTGCACCCAGAACAATCCCGATCCCACGGAAACCCAGAAAGCAAACGACATCGCCATGGGTTTCGCCGAAGTCCCACCGGGAGGCACCGCGAAAACGCCGCCGCGAATCCAACTGCCCGCCCTGAACCTGACGGTCAGATACGGAACCGGCGCGGTCCAAGGGGCAACGGTGACGGTCACCGACACGAAGTGCGGCACCAAGCGGACCTACACGACGAACGAAGCCGGCCACCTCGCCGCCACGCCCACGGGCCCGACCGAAGCGGGGCTTCCCTGGAGCAAATACAGGATCTGCGTCCTGGCCGACGTCGCCGGCACGTCCCGACGGTACGCGACCCCGTCGGGCGAACCGATCGCTGTCGAAAACCTCACCAAGGCCGGCGCCCCCGTCGAAGTCGACCTGTCCAAGGCACCCCCGAGCAGCGAGCCATGCTGATCCGCGACGACATTCACCTAAGAGACGAAGACGGCACGACCATGGTCGAACTCCTGGTCGGCATGGCGATGGGGATGATCGTCCTCGCCGGCCTGACGATGACGTTGATCGTCGTGCTGCACGGCAACGCCCGGGTCGACGCCCGGGTGGAAGCGACCGACAACGCTCGCCTCGCCGTGACCCGGATCATCGAAGAGCTTCACTCCGCCTGCACCACGCACGGAGTCGCACCCATACAGGGGAGCAGCACGGCCAACGATCTCGTCTTCACGCGCGCGAGCGCCGGTGCGGCGAACGAAGTCGATCCGAAAACGATCGAAACCTCCATCGCCTACGACACCGCCACCAGGACCCTCACCCAGACCGACTCCGGCAGCGAACCAAGGGTCTTGCTGACGAACGTGCTTCCGGCCGGACGGGAAGGCATCTTCAGCTACTCCGCCTACGGTGCGCCGATCGAAGCGGCCACGGAAATCGGAAGAAAACTCGCCGAAACCGTGATCTTGGTCAACGTGGCCCTCACCGCAGGCCCGCGGACGACGCCCGTCGCGGACGCCGGCGCCGCCGCCACGGTGCAGGACAGCGCCACCCTTCGCCTCACGCCCCCGTCGTCTAACGGAACGGACACTCAACCATGCGAGTAAAAGCAAGCGATGAGCACGGTTTCACGATGATCATGACGGTGATCGGCATCACCCTGCTGGCGTTGCTCGCCGCCGTCGCGGTGACCGCCGTGAGCGGAAGCTCCAAGTCGACGGCCGGGGGGCTCGATCGCCAGCAGGCCTACGAGGCGGCCGTGGCCGGCCTCCACGAATACTCGTTCCACCTCCACGAAAGGACCGATTACTGGCGGTACTGCACGAGGGGCTACAGCGCCGGGGAACCGATCGCGCTCAACGACGAACTGCCGGTGGCACAGCGCGTCAACGCCAACCAGCGCCAGGTTCCCGGCATGCCCGGGGCGAGGTACGAGCTCGAACTCCTTCCCGCCAACGGGGCGGAAAGGTGCGATCCGACCAACCTCGAAACCGCCACCGCCAGCATGATCGAAGCCCAGGGAGCGGCGCGCGGCACGTTCCGGATCCGCTCGACCGGCTTCGCCGACGGCAAGCAGGTCTCGGTGGTCGCCACCTTCCACCCCGAGAGCTTCCTCGACTACGTCTACTTCACCCAGCGGGAGACCTCCGATCCGGTGACCTACGGCTATCAGCCGCTGATCGAAGCCGCCGACAGGCAGTGCAGCTTGACGCTCCAGGAAGGGCGGACCGAAACGGAGCTCACGAACGCCGCCGGGCAACCGCTGGGCGCGACCGGGAAAGTCCTACACGAAGTCCGGAAACAGAACTGGAAAGGTCAGTGGGAAACCCACTGGGAGAACCCAGCCGGTGAAGAGGAAAGCTTCCAATACTGCGACACGATCTCCTTCGTTGCCGGCGACAACATCAAGGGCCCGATGCACACCGACGACGCCTTCGTGATGTGCAACGACCCCACCCTCGGCCGCGGATCGATGGACACGATCGAGGTGAGCGCTCCGGAACCGGGTTGGTACTCCACCAGGGAGAGCTTCCTGAACTCCGGCTCGAACTGCGTCGGCCACCCCAACTTCAAAGGCACCTTCCGGCCAGGCTCGGCGAACATCGTCCCCCCCGCCAGCAACCAGGAGCTCGAAACGATCGTCGAACCGCCGTTCCACTACACCGGTGAAGTGGCGATCTGCCTCGAAGGTCCGAACATGACCGTCGGCCGCGGCAAATCCTGCACCGCCTCCCAGATCTACAAGGGCACGCAGCCGCCCAACGGCGTGGTCTACGTCTCCAGCGAAGCCTGCACCGGCGCCTATTCCCCGTTCAACCTCAGCTATGGAACGACGGTGAGCGCCTGCGGCAACGTCAACGTGAAGGGTAAGTACGCGAAACCGCTGACGATCGCCGCCGCCAACGACGTCGTGATCACCGGCGCGCTCGAAAGGGAAGGCGAAGGCATGCTCGGCCTGATCGCCAACAACTTCATCCGCATCTACCACCCGGTCCAGCTCGGCAGCGGCGGAACCTGTAGCTCGCACAGCGCCAACGGCTCGGGCTCGTTGCCGAACCTGAAGATCGAAGCCGCGCTGCTGGCGATCCAGCACTCGTTCATCGTCGACAACTACAACTGCGGGCCGCAACTCGGCAACCTGAACGTGGTCGGAGCGATCGCGCAGAAATACCGCGGTGCGGTCGGCACCACCGGCAGCACCGGTTACCTGAAGAACTACGAATACGACGAACGCTTCAAAACGACCGAGCCGCCCTACTTCATCCAGCCGATCGAATCGGAATGGGTCATCGGTCGGGAGACGGTCGAATAACGCCGGACGGGTGTCGCCCATTTCTCGGTAGCGAATCAAAGGATCAGCGTCCGGCGGCCGATGAATAGGGGTCGGCGCACAGCGGCCGATCTCCGCTCATGAGCTCGATTCTGACCAAGCCGATCAGCCTCCCCCGCCCCCGTCGCCCGGACCCGCGCCGGCCTGGTGGAGGCCGGCCGACGCTCGGCGGCCCGACCCTCTCACTGCCGAGCTTCGGACGGAGGAAGAAGGGCGACGGTGGCGCCCTCGTCGGGCTCGAGCTCGGAGCGGGAAGCGTCGCCGCCGTGGAGGCGAGGCTCGACGGCGCTCCGCGCGTCGTCGCCGCCGGCATCCAGGCGATGGCACCGGAGGCCTTCCGGGACGGCGAGGTCACCGAGCCCGCCGCGGTGGCCGCGGCCCTGCGCACCCTCTTCGACGCCAACGGGCTGAGCCGCCGCGTGCGGCTGGGCATCGCCAACCAGCGCCTGGTCGTCAGGACCCTGCGCCTGCCGGTGATCGAGAACCCCGACGAGCTCGACGCCGCGGTCCGCTTCAGCGCCCAGGAGCAGATCGCGATGCCGCTCGACGAGGCGGTGATCGAGCACCGGGTGGTCGGCGGGGTCCCCGCGGGGCCCGAGGGACCGGCCCAGATCGACGTCATGGTCGTGGCCGCGCGCCGGGCGATGATCCTCGCCACGCTCGCGCCGCTCCGCGACGCGGGGCTCGAACCGGTCGGGGCTGACCTCTCGGCCTTCGGCATGATCCGGGCGCTCGCCGACGAGGCCTCGCCGGTCGGGGCTGCGGCGGACGGAGGGCTCCCGGCCGCCGCCGACGCCACCCTCTACTGCAACGTCGGCGACGTCACCAACCTCGCGGTCGCCCGCGGTCGCTCCTGCCTGTTCACCCGGGTCGCGGCGGTCGGCCTCGAGGACATCGCGGGCGGCCTCGCGTCGAGCACCGGCCTGAGCCACGAACACGCCGACATGTGGCTGCGGCACGTCGGGCTGGGACGCCCGGTCGAGGCGATCGAGGGCGATCCCGGCATCGTCGCCCGGACGCGCTCCGCGCTCGAGCACGGGGCCGCCTCGCTGGTCGACGAGCTGCGCCTGTCGCTCGACTTCTACGGCGCCCAAGAGGGTGCCGTCGCGGTCGAGCGGATCGTCCTCTGCGGCCCCGGCAGCGCCATCCCCGGGCTCGCCGAGGAGATGGAGCCCGCCGTCGGGCTGCCGATCTCCGCCGCCCGCCCGCGCCCGCTCGATGCCTACGACCCGGCGGCCGCGGCGCGCCTCACCGTGCCCCTCGGCCTCGCCCTCGACCTCTGACCATGCGCCCCGTCAACCTCATCCCGGCCGAGGAGCGGCCCGGCAGCCGCAAGCCCCTTCGCTCGGGTCCGCTCGCCTACATCGTCGTCGGCGCGCTCGCGGCGGCGGTGATCGCGCTGACCGCGGTCGTCGTCACCGAAAGCAAGATCTCCGATCGCAAGGATGAAGTGACGCGCCTGAAGCAGGAACGGGAGAGCGTCCAGGCCAAGGCCCAGGCCCTCGCCGCCTACACCCAGTTCACGACCGTCCGCGAACAGCGCCTGGCGACGGTGACGAGCCTCGCCGACAGCCGCTTCGACTGGGAACGGGTGCTCGACGAACTCTCCCTCCTCCTCCCCGCCGGCGTCCAGCTGACGAGCCTTGCCGGCAGCGCGTCGGCCGAAGCCGCCTCGGCGGGCGGCGCCGGGGTCGGGCTGCGAAGTGGGATCGCCGGGCCGGCGCTCGAACTCGTCGGCTGCGCCCCCAGCCAGCCCGCCGTGGCCAACTTCGTGGAGGCCCTGAAGGGCATCGACGGGGTCACCCGCGTGGGCGTGCAGGGCTCGGCGATGGCAGGCGGGGAGTCCGGCGCCAACGCGTCGAGCGCCTCCGAATGCGGTGGCGGGCGCGCCGCCCAGTTCCAGATGGTCGCGGCCTTCGACGCGGCGCCGGTGCCGCCGAGCGAAAGCGCCGCGGCCGCCGTCGCCGAAGCGCCCGCGGAGGGCAACTCGGAATCGACGGCGAGCAAGCCGGCGTCCGGGGAAGCTTCGAGCGCCTCCGAATCGTCCGGCGGCGAAGGCGGGGCCGAGTGATGCGGTCCGCCACCCGTCCGATCGTCGCCATGCTGGTCGTCGCCGCGGCGGCGATCGCCTTCTGGACCCTCGTCCTCGGCCCCAAGCGGGAAGACGCCGACAAGCTGGGCGCCCAGGTCGAACAGCTGCAGACGAGCGTCGCCGCGGCGCGCGGCGAGCTCTCCCGGGCGCAGGCGGCGCGGCGGGCCTTCCCAGCCGCCTATCACCAGCTCGTCGAGCTCGGCCAGGCCGTGCCCGCGACCGACGAAACGCCCTCGCTCCTGATCGAATTGCAGACGCTCGCCGCGGCCTGCGGCGTCAGCTTCGACAGCATCCAGCTCGAAGGGGAAGGTAGCGCCACCCCGGAAGCCGCCGTCGCTCCCACCGCGCCCACGGAAACCGCCATGTCGACGGGCGTCCCGGCCGCCGCGGTGGTGCCGGCCACGGAGGTGGAAGCCTCGCTGCTCCCGCTGGGCGCCTCGATCGGCCCCGCCGGGCTCGCCGTGATGCCCTACTCACTCGAATTCGAAGGGGACTTCTTCCAGATCGCCGACTTCATCGGCAAGGTCGACTCGCTGGTGAAGTCGGGGACGGCGATGAAGGTCGACGGGCGCCTGGTGACGATCAACAGCTTCTCGCTCACCACCGACTCGGCCGAAGGCCGGGAAGGAGGCGGTGGCGCGACCAAGCTCAACGCGACCTTCTCGGTGACCACGTACCTCACCCCGCCCGGACAGGGCATCACGGCCGGCGCCACGCCCACGGCGCCCGCCCCCGCGCCTGAATCCTCGACCCAGACGGTGGCGGCGCAATGAACTGGCTGAGGAAGGGACCGGACCTGAAGCTGTCGGAGATGAAGGTCCCGGACGTCGTCTACGACCTCTACTACGACCTGAAGGAACGGCACCTGCTGCCCTTGGTGGCGCTGTTGCTCATCGCCATGGTCGCGGCGCCGATCTACGTGAAGGGCTCGACCAAGCCTGACCCCGAACCGCTGCCGCACGTCGGGCCGACCGCCACCGCGTCGGACGCGAACGCCGGCGGGGGGATCGTCGTGGCACGCTCCACGCCGGGCCTCCGCGACTTCAAGCGCCGGCTGAAGGGCGCTCACGCCCTCGACCCGTTCGAACGGCGGGGCGAAGCCGCCCCGGCGGCCGAGGGTTCGACGGCCGCCGGCGAACTGCCGCCCGCGACCGGCGCGGCGGCCTCCCCCGTCGAGATCCCCGCCGAAGCGACCGTCGTCGGCGCCGAACCGGGCCATTCGCCGCCCGCCGAGACGGCCCCCACGACCCAGGTGCCGCCACCCACCGAAACGACGGGCGGCCCCGAACCGCAGCCCGGCGCCACGGGCGGCAAGGTCCGCACCCGTTACGAGTCCAGCGCGATCGACGTCCGCATCGTGTCGGTCGCCGCCGCCTCCGCCGATGGCGGCGCCAAGGCCAAGGAGAGGAAACCGCGGGCGCAGGTCCGCCACGATCTCCCCGAACTGACCATGCTCCCGGCCCGGTCGACGCCGGCGGCCACCTTCATGGGCACGAGCCGCGACGGCAAGAAGGCCCTGATGCTCGTCTCCTCCGACGTCCTGTCGACCTTCGGCGAAGCCAACTGCGTGATCGGCTCGCGGAGCTGCCAGCTCTTGGCGCTCGAACCGGGCATGCCCGAGACCTTCGTCTACGGCCCCCACGAACGGACCTTCCGGATCGAGGTGCTGAAGATCGACCGCACCCTCAGCGCGAAGCCCCGTCGCGCCGCCCTCGGCAGCACGAGACGCAAACCGGAGGGCGATGGCGACGGCCCGGGCGAAAGTTCGGCCGCGGGCGGGACGACCGGCGCGGAACCCGCCGGTCGCGGTCAGCCCCAGTAGAGGTCGACCAGGTGATGGCCGGCCAGCAGGCCGACGATCCCGCCGAGCGCCAGGAACGGCCCGAAGGGGATCGTCATCTTCCGCGCCTCGCTCCCGCGGGAGGCGATCAACGCCAGGCCGATGACGCTCCCGGCCAGGAGGCCCGCGAGGATCGCCGGCGCGACCGCGCGGCCGAGGAAGAGCCCCATCGTCGCCACCAGCTTGACGTCGCCCAGTCCCATGCCGCGCGGGTAGGCCAGGACGATGAGGAAGAAGATGCCGCCGGCGATCGCCGCCGCGACCAGGCGCTCCGGGATGCCGCTCGGATCCGTGGGGATCGCGATGGCGAGGCAGATCACCGCCCCGGCGACGAGAACCTTGTTGGGGATGATCCGCCGCTCGAGGTCGGTCAGCGTGATGATCGCGAGCATCGCGACGAACACCAGCCCGATGGCCGCTTCCGCCGCGTCGTGTCGGTAGACGATCACCGTGGCGGCGTAGAGGACGCCGACGCTCAGCTCGGTGAGCGGGTATCGCGGCGAGATCTCCGCGCCGCAGCACCTCGCCTTGCCGCGCAGGAGCAGCCACGAGAGGAGCGGCACGTTGTCCCGCGCACCGATCCGCGCCCCGCAACCCGGGCAGCGCGAGCGCTCGAGCGCGAACGGCATCCCCCGCGGCAGCCGGTAGGCGACCGCGGTCGCGAAGCTGCCGACGGCGAGCCCGACGAGGAAAGCGATGATCGCCACGGCTACCACGGCGGGAGTTCTATCCGAGGCCGCGGCAGCCTAAGGGCGGGCGCGCGAGACCACGATGAACGTGCGCCTGACCGGATGCGGTTCCACGTTGCCCGCGAGATCGGTCGCCTGGATCCTGAGGAGGTAGCGTCGCGTCTTCAGATGCTTGAGGCGAAACGGAGAGCTGCAGGGCTTCCACTTCCTCCTGTTCACCTTGCAGCGGAAGATGGTGCCGGGCGGATCTTCGGTCACGTCCTGGAAGCGGAAGACCGCCTTGTGCTTTCGCGTCTTCACCCCGGGCCCCATGGTGATGCGGGTGCGCGGTGCGGCCGAATCCTCGGTGTAGGTGACCGGCGCCGAGCACGAGGACCGCTGCGCGCCGACGGAAACCGCGGAGAAGGTCGTCGCGGCGTTCTCGGCAACCTGCACCTCGAAGCCGGACGCGAGTTGGGACGCCGCGCCCCTTGCTACCGGAGTCCCGCCGCAGTCCCCGTTCGCGTAGATCGACACGCTTGCCGCACCTGGGGCACTGCCCAGGATCAGCGGCGTCGAGTCGTTGGCGCGCGCGGCCGGGCTGACGTGGATGTGCGGCGCCTCGGGCTTTCCCCCCGCGGGGGTGCCGTTGGAGACACCACCTGCGGCAGAGGTGGGACCCCCTGCGCCCTGACCGCCGCCGCCCATTCCGGGACCTCCACCGCCAGGGTTCGCACCGTCGCCTTGCGAGGCGCCACCACCGCCGCCGCCTGCTTCCACCGGCACGTCCCCCTCCCAGTAGTTGAGAGGTTCGGAACACGACGAGGGTTCTGATTCCGTGCTGGGATCGACCTGTCGCGCCGACAGGGTCGTTTTCTCGTTGGCGGCCACACTCACCGGAATCCCGGCTTCCTCGAGTTCCGCCGCCGTGCCGGTCTTGATCGGCGCCCCGGAACAGCCGGCGCCGTAGAAGATCTCGATCCTGAAAGCAGGATTCTTGGTCGGCCTTTCGACCGTCCGCGGCGACGAAAACAACACTGGCCATTCCCCTACCGGAAGGGACTCCCTGATGATCCCGTCCGCCGGTTCCGCTTCACCCAGGACCAGCGGCGTGACCGACAACGCCGGAGCGGCTTCGGTCGAGGGCGGATCGGTGGTCACCAACTTCGGCGACGGAGGTTCCGCCGCCATCGCCGACGCACCACACGTCAGGGCGAGTGCGGGGAGAAAGAACGCCAAGAGGCGGGCCGCGATGGCCCGCCTCTTGGGGAACACTGCCTTGAACATCACGGTAGGGCTTGCCTCAGCCCTTACTCCAATCTCCTCCCGCCGGGCAACCGCCAGCACCTTCGGTGGCAGTTGCCCCCGTGCACGTGTAGCTCATCGTCCCACCTTCGTTCTTGATCGTGAAGTTGCGGCCGGTGGACGACGTGAAAGTCAATTCGTAGCCTTCGTTTGCCGCATTTGGGTTGAGCACATTCACGGTGAGACCTTCATCGCCAGGGGCGGCAGGCGCATCCGCAACCGTCGGCTCGATGGCCTGAAGGTTCGTATTGTTGGCCCCGGCGTATTTGCCTTGGTTTTCGGTTGCATAGGTCTCAATCGCAACCTGGGCCGTATGGTCGTTCTCCTTGGCCTTCGAGTCGCCGGCCTTTTCCTTCTGGTTGAAGAACGCCGGCAGCGCGATGGCGGCGAGGATGCCGAGGATGAGCATGACGACGAGGAGCTCGATCAGCGTGAAGCCGGCCTCGCTGTCGCCGCTTAGCCGGGCACCGAGTCGCGCCCGGAGATTCTGGAGAAACATAGGTACCTCCTGTGGACCTATCGTTTGCGCCAGGCCCCGTCGCGTGATGCCACGGTGTCTGTCGACCCCGGTGGTAGTCCGGCCAACTCTCAGGTGAGAGCTCCGACGACTTTGCGTCGCCACCTCACGGTGGGTTTGCCCCTTGCACCAAGGCTCTGGCAGATTCATTACCGGACTAGCATCGACCGCGGACAGCCCACCTTTAGAGCCGATTTCCGTCCACTTTAGGAACCTGACTTTTCACCGTGACGGTCACGAAAAGGTCCACGCTCGGTTCCGAAAATTGGGGAGACGGAGCCTTCGGTCGGGGTGACTCCGAACAAACGTCCAGACAGCGTTGGTGCGCGTTCGCCTACCCGGTCCGTCGCACGACCGGGAGCCCATGGTGAGACGCCGCCTCGGCGAGCCGCTCGTCGTAGGTGAACAGCACGCCGATGTCCTCACGGACGCTCAGCGCGGTCGCGAGGTGAAGGGCGTCGAGGGTCCTGAGGAGCGGTGGCCCGAGGGAGGCGGCCTGATCGAGGATGGAATCGTCCAAGGGGAGCAGGGCAACGCCCTCGAGCCACTCCCGCGCGTCGCGCGCGTAGGCAGGCCCGTACCGTGCACAGGCCCGGATCGCCTCGGTTGCCAACAACGCGCTCGATACGTACCCCTCCCATTCCGCGAGTGCATCACGGAGCCATTCCTGCTCCGGCTCATGCAGGGGCAACTTCACGTATGCCGACGTGTCGAGATAGGCGAGCCGGCCCGCTATATGCGGTCCTCTCTCATCTGGTCCAGCACTTCCTCACTAGGGGGTCCGGAGGCAGGTCGCCGCCTGGAGCGCCGGGCAAGACCGAGTAGATCGGCGCTGGGCATCGTCGCTCCGCGCTCCGCGACCAACCGCGCCAACGGCGAATCGGCCGGGCCCGAAGGGGTGAGGCGCGCCACCTCTCGTCCGCGCTCGGTGACGACAAAGCTCTCCCCGGCTTTGACCTCGACAAGGTAACGAGAGAGGTTCTGACGCAGATCTCGGACGCCGACGCGATTCATGTGCGTCAGCGTAGCACCTGACTCAGGCCCCCAAGGGCGCCCGAGATGAGGTCAGCGGATCTGTTCGTAGATCGAGAACATCGGCAGGTACATCGAGATGACGATGAAGCCGACCATGCCGCCGACGAAGACGATCATCACCGGCTCGAGCAGTGAGGTGAGGGCTTTGACCTTCGCGTCGACCTCGGCCTCGTAGAAGTCGGCGACCTTCGACAGCATCCCGTCGAGCTGGCCGGTTTCCTCGCCGACGGCGATCATGTGGCCGACCATCGGCGGGAAGATCTCGGCCGCCGTGATCGGCGCGGCGATCGAGCCGCCGCGCTTCACCGAGGCGTAGACGTCGTCCATGGCTTCCTCGATGACGATGTTCCCCGCCGTTTCGCCGGTGAGCTTGATCGCCTGCAGCATCGGCACGCCCGCGGAGACGGCGCCCGAGAAGGTGCGCGACCAGCGCGCCAGCGCCACCTTCTGGACCACGTCGCCGATCTTCGCCGGCAACCTGAGGGTGAAGCGATTCCAGGCGCGGCGGCCGGATTCGGTCTTCTTCCACCTGAAGAAGGCGACGACCGCGAGGACGAGGCCGGGGATGATCGCGAACCAGTAGCCGGTGAGCGCGTGGGACAGGTCGACGCAGAACTGGGTCGGCGCCGGCAGGCCGCTCGCTTCCTCGGGGTGTTCTTCGGCAAGTTCCTTGAAGATGTTGGCGAACACGGGGATCACGAAGGCGACGATCGCGATCAACACCACGGTGGCGAAGCCGAAGATCAGCGCCGGGTACATCAGCGCCGATTTCACCTCGCGCCGGAGTTTGTCGGCCTTCTCCACCTGGTAGGCGATGCGGTCCATCGCCTCGTCGAGGCGACCCGATTCCTCACCGGAGCGGACCATCGCGCGGTAGAGGCGGTCGAAGATCTTGGGGAAGCGGCCCATCGCCTGCTCCAGCGAGCTTCCCGCCTCGACGTCGGCGGCGATGCCGGCGGCCGCCTCCTTGAGCAGGTCGTCGTTGGTCTGCTCCTCCAAGGTCTGCAGCGTGCGGAGCATCGGCATCCCGGACGCGTGCAAGGTCGCGAACTGCCGCGAGAAGATCGCCAGCTCCCGCATGTCGACGCCGCGCCAGCGCTTGAACCAGTCCTCGATGTTGACGGGGTTCGACTTCTCGCTGACATCGAGGACGATCAGCCCCCGCTGCCGCAGCTGCTCGCCGACGGCGGCCTTGGATTCGGCCTCGACCTCGCCGTTGGAGGTCGCCCCGGCGAGGTCCATCGCCTTGAACTCGAACGTCGTCGCCATCGCCTAGGCCCCGTTCGCCCCCGCGTAGGCGGGCGGCGGCGCGGCGGCGGCGGCCACCGCGGGCGCCCCGCCGAGCAACCTGCTCAGCTCCTCCGGCACCGACGCGCGCTGTTCGGCGAGCTGGCGCCCGATCCGGCCGCTCCGCACGAGCCGAGCCAGGTCGGCGTCCATGGTCTGCATGCCGGTCGCGCCCGCGGTCTGCACCGCGGCGTAGATCTGGTGCGTTTTCCCCTCGCGGATCAGGTTGCGGATCGCGGGCGTCGGGATCAGGACCTCGCAGGCGACGACCCGGCCCCGCCCGTCGCTCGTCGGCAAGAGCTGCTGGGTGACGATCCCCTGCAGGGCGATCGAGAGCTGCGTCCGCACCTGGGCCTGCTGCTCGGGCGGGAAGACGTCGATCACCCGGTCGACCGTCTGCGCCGTCGACTGGGTGTGGAGGGTGGCGAAGACGAGGTGGCCGGTCTCCGCCGCGGTCAGCGCCGTCGACACCGTCTCCAGGTCGCGCATCTCGCCCACGAGGATCACGTCGGGGTCCTGGCGCAGCGCCGCGCGCAGCCCGCGCGCGAAGTCGGGCGCGTCGGAGCCCACCTCGCGCTGGTTCACGATCGAGCGCTTGTGACGGTGGAGGAACTCGATCGGATCCTCGATCGTGAGGATGTGGTCCTCGCGCTCGACGTTGATCGCGTCGATCATCGCCGCCAGCGTGGTGCTCTTGCCCGAGCCGGTCGGCCCGGTGACGAGGACGAAGCCGCGCGGTTTCCGGGTGAGCTCGCGGAGGACCGGCGGCACGCCGAGCGAGTCGAGCGCCGGGATCTCGTGCGGGATCAGGCGGAAGGCCGCGCTCACCGCGCCGCGCTGGAAGAAGCAGTTCACGCGGAAGCGGGCGACGCCCGGGATCGCGTAGGCGAAGTCGAGCTGCTGGTCGTTCTCGAAGCGTTTGCGCTGGTCGTCGTTCAGGATCCCGTAGACGACCTCGCGGGTCTGCTGGGTGTTGAGGGCGGCGAAGCCCTCCATCGGCCGGATCCGGCCCTTGTCGCGGATCATCGGCGGCGCGCCCGAGGTGATGTGGACGTCGGAGGCGCGCGTCTCGACCATCTGGCGCAGCACCTCGGAGAAGTCGAAATCATGCGGTGACACGGAGCACCTCCTCCAGGCTGGTGACGCCGGCGCGGACCTTGGAGACGCCGTCCTCGCGCAGCGTCAGCATCCCCTCTTCCTCGGCCACGGCCGCGATTTCGGGCTCGGCCGCGCGCCGGATCGTCAGCTCTTTCAGCCGCTCGCTCATCGACATCGCCGAGTAGATGCCGACCCGGCCGCGGTAGCCGGTGCCGGCGCAGCGCGGGCAGCCGACCGGCTCGTAGCCTTCGACGTCGGCCCCCGCGCGGACGCCCGCCCCGGCCAGCGCCTCGACCGGGATCAGGGTCCGTCGCTTGCAGCTCGGACAGAGCTTGCGCGCCAGCCGCTGGGCGACGACGCAGTCGACGGCCGAGGCCGTGAGGAAGGTCTCGATCCCCATCTCGTTCAGCCGCGGGATCGCCCCGGGCGCGTCGTTCGTGTGCAGCGTCGAGAGCATCATGTGCCCGGTCAGCGCCGCCTCGATCGCGATCCGCGCCGTCTCGGAGTCACGGATCTCCCCCACCATCACGATGTCGGGGTCGGCGCGGAGGATCGAACGCAGCCCGGTGGCGAAGTCGAGGCCCGCCTTGCGGTTGACGTTGATCTGGTTGACGCCGTCGATCCGGTACTCGACCGGGTCCTCGATCGTGATGATCTTCTTCGTCACGTCGTTCAGCTCGCCGAGCGCCGCGTACAGCGTGGTGCTCTTCCCCGAGCCGGTCGGGCCGGTGACCAGCACGGCGCCGTAGGACTGGCGGAAGGCGTCTTCGAAGCGCGCCCGCGCCGAGCCGTCCATGCCGAGCTCGTCGAGCGTCCGCCGCGAGTTGCTTTCGTCGAGGATGCGGATCGTCGCCCCCTCGCCGCGCTGCGTCGGCAGCGTCGTCACGCGCAGGTCGATCCGCCGTTCTTCGACCGCGACGCTGACGCGGCCGTCCTGCGGCACCCGCTTCTCGGCGATGTCGAGCTCCGACATGATCTTCAGGCGCGAGATGACCGCGCCGATCATCCGCTTCGGCACGTGCGCGGCCTCCTTCAGCACGCCGTCGATGCGGAAGCGGATCCGCAGCTCCCCTTCCTCGGGCTCGAGGTGGATGTCGGAGGCGCCCTCCCCCACCGCCTGGGCGAGGATGCTGTAGACGAGCTTGACCACCGGCGCGTCCTCCGGGCCCGCCTGCATGTCGGTGACGGGCGCGAGCTCCGCTTCTTCCTCGGCCGGCTCGGCGGTGATGATCGCGTCGGCGGCGGCGCTCTGCAGGGTGCCCAGGCGCGTGAGCAGCCCCTCGACGTCGCCGCGCGCCGCGACCGCGATCCGACAGTCGAGCCCGGTGGCGATCTGGATGTCGTCGACCGCGAGCACGTTGGCCGGGTCGGCGGCGGCGACGAGCAAGGTCCCCGAATCGACGTAGCCGACCGGCACCGCCGTGTAGCGGCGCGCCATCGCCACCGGGAAGAGCGCCGCGGCGGCCAGGTCGACGTTGTACACGGCGAGGTCGACGTGGTCGAGGCCGTATCGCTCGGCGGTGGCGCGGGCGAGCTGCTCTTCGGTGATCGCGCCCTGGGCGAGCAGCAGCGCCTCCGGCGGCTTGCCCGCCGAGCGCGAGGCCTCGACCGCGGTCCGCACGACCGCCTCGGTGGTGTAGCCGAGCTCCAGCAGGACGTCGGTGATGAAGCCGCGCGAGTGCCCGCGCCGCAGCGGCGGCGTGAGGCCCGGGGTGCCGGGCTCCTCGACGGGAAGCGCGGCGGCGGTCGCGGCGCCGTCGGGGTCGGGCACCGCCTGCAGGTGGATCGGGTGCTCGGAGCCCATCGCGCTCAGCCCGGGTGGTAGGTCGATCTTTCGGGGCCGGTGTAGACGGCGTCGCGCACGGCGAGGTAGACGCTTTCCGGCGTCTGGTAGCCGTAGAGGACCGAGGCCTGCGGGGTCCCGTGGCTCAACCCCTTCGGCCGCAGCACGATCAGCGCCGGCACCTGGGCGATGTCGAGGCCGACGGTCACCGACGCGTAGTCGGCGATCCTCTTCGCGGGGACGACGAAGGCCGCGACGGGTTCCACCCTCGCCACCTCCCTCAGCGCCAGCCTCGTCCAGGCGTCGTCGATCCCGCCGTCGTGGACGATCAGCAGGGCGACCGGCTCGCCCGAGTCGTAGGCCGCGGTGAACTTGCGGGGCGGCGGCTTGGCGGTGGGCAGCGACGTCGGCAGCTCCCCCATCCCGCTCGCGCTCGCCGTCGGGGTCGGGGCGGAGATCGACACCGCCTTGCCGCCGGATTCGATCGTCACCTTGGTTTCCGGTTCGGCTTCGGTCCCTTCGCTCTCGCCGCCGCCGCTCGATTTCAGGAACAGGACCGCCGCGACCACGACCAGCACCGCCACGAGCCCGATCTGGGCGGCCTTGCTTTCGTTCAGCTTCTCCCTCACGCGGGCTCCCTCACGCCCCCACCGGCGCCTCGCCGAGCTGCTCGATACCGCTGGCGCGCCGGCCGCCGGCGGCGAGCATCAGCTTCAGGTCGTGGGGGTTGGAGGCGTACTCCAGCGCCGTCTCCTCGGTGATGCGGCCGGCGGCCACGTAGGAGAGGAGGGCCTGGTCGAAGGTGCGCATCCCGTAGTAGGAGCCTTCGGCGATGACCTCGGTGATCTTGCCGGTCTCCTCGGGGTTGAGGATGAGGTCCTGGACGCGGCCGGTGACGACGAGGACCTCGCTGGCGGGGACCCGGCCCTCGCCGGTGACGTCGGGGACGAGGCGCTGGGCGATCGCGCCGCGGAGGGTGGCGGCCAGCATCACCCGGGCCTGCTGCTGGAGGTGGGGCGGGAAGAAGTCGATGATGCGGTTGATCGTCTCCGTGGCGTCCAGGGTGTGGACGGTGGAGAGGACGAGGTGGCCGGTCTCGGCGGCGGAGAGGGCGGTGCGCACGGTCTCCTCGTCGCGCATCTCGCCGATCAGGAT
>DASZUW010000188.1:0-4036 GCA_035547475.1 Solirubrobacterales bacterium | reverse complement strand
ATCCAGATCCACGGCAGCCTCGGCATGACCGACGACACCCCCCTCGCCCCGATGTGGCGCTTCAGCCGCATGCTCCGCCTCGCCGACGGCCCCGACGAGGTCCACAAGATGGTCCTCGCCCGCCGCGAGCTGAACCGCTGGGCCAAGCGCGCCGAGGCGGAAGCGAGTGGCGAGCCGCTGGAGCCGCGGCACGCCACCCGCATGGTGTGAACGCCGCCGGTCAGCTGAACTTCCTGCGCACCCCCTTCACGCACCGTTTCTGGCGCGCCTTGCCGGCGAGCTTGTGACAGCGCGCGAGCGCGAACTTGCGCTCCGCCTTGGTGATGCAGGTGGCTCGCTTCGCCTTTGCCTTCTTCCCTTTCCCGGCGAAGCGCTTGCGGCACAGCGCGATCGCGTCGCCCAGGGTCGGCTTCAGCTTTTTGTGCGGCCCGGCGCCCGTCGGGGTCGACCCCGGGGCCGGACCGAGGGTCGGGGTGATCACGGGAGGCTTCGCGTTGGGGTCGGTGATCGTCAGGTGGAACGGACCCTCGATCCCGTCGTCGGGGCTGGCGACCTGAATCCAGTAGGTGGCCCCGGCAACCGCGTCGAAGCGATCGTGGGCGCCCTTCTGTTCGGGGTCCGGGCAGACATCAGGGTCGTCTTCGCCGCTGGGCACGACCCGCGTGAGGGTCGCGAGCGTCCCGCCCGTGTGGACGGCGGCGAAGTCGTCGGTGCCCGATCCGCAGGTGCTGATGTCGACCGGGCCGCTCAGCGGGGACTCCCATCGGTACCAGACCGTGGCGATCGGGCTGAAGTAGAAGCCGGGATGGACCTCGCCCGTCTCGACGGTCGCGTCGGCGTTGCTGCCGTCGACGACGATCGGCAGGGCGGGGCCGATCGTCTGCGCCGCCGCGAAGTTGTCGTTCGCCGGCCGGCTCACCCGGTGGATCTCGAGTTCGAACGGCCCGGTGGTGCCGTCGGACGGCCCGCCCGCGATCGCGATCCTGTAGGTGGTGCCTGCCTTGGCTTCCAGTTCGGCGGCGCAGAAGGGCGCGAAGCTGAGCGGCAGGTTCGCCGCTTTCAACGTCGCCAGCGTCGCCCCTTCGTAGACCCCGAGCCGGGGGATGGCGCGATCGGTGGCCTCTCCAGCTCGACCCACTCCGTCTGGGTGTTCTCACCGGGCTCGGTCGTGGCGAAGCTGTCGTCCCCGGTCACCGCGAGCGGCAGCTGTGGTCCGATCGCCTGCGCGGCGAGGAAGTCGTCGTTGGCCGGCGGCGTCGCCGAGCGCATGGCGAGCGTGAACGTTCCTTCGCCGGAGAAGCTGCCGCTGAAGGCGATCTTGTATTTGGTGCCCGCGACGGCGTCGAACTCGACCTTGCAGTTGGCGGTTTCGACCACGTTGGTCAGGCCGGCCAGGGTGGTGCCGGTGTAGACGGCCATCTTCCTGTTGGCGGCGGAGCCCCGCTGGGTTTCGAACGGACAGCCGGAGAGCTGGACGTGGCCGCTGCTCGGCGCGGTCCACGAGTACCAGACCGAGCGCGAGGAGCTGCCGCCGAGGCCACTGGGCTCACCGCTCTCGAAGGTCGCTTCGATCGTGCTGCCGGGGATCGAGAACGGCAGGCCCGTAACCGTCTGGGCCGAGGCGAAGTTGTCGTTGGCAGGCGGCTGGGGAAGATGGAGGCCGAGGACAAATTCGGTTTCGGCGTCGAGGTAGTCGACCTGGATCTTGTAGGTGGTCCCGAAGGTGGCGCCGAAGCGCAGCTTGCACGGCCCGGCCGTGTCGGTGACCTTGGTCAGGCCGGCCCAAGTCGTGCCGGCGCCGGTGTAGACACCGACTCCGGTAAGCGGGTCGCCGCCCGCGCTCACGGGACCGCAGAGGTCGACCACGACGGTTCCGGTCACCGATGCTTTCCAGCTGAACCAGACCGAGGCCTTCGCCGCGTTGCTGAAGACCTTCTCACCCGATTCTCCGGTGGCGCCGACCGTCGTTCCCGGCACCGACACCGGCAGTGCTTCGGGAAGCACCTGAGCGTTGGCGATTTCGTCGTTGGTCGGCGCGGCGACGGCCGGTGCGGCCATCGCCAAGGTCCCCCCGAGCAGCAAGGTTGCGGCCGCGGCGAGCAGTCTGAAGGTGCGTGTACTCATGCTTTCTCCCCTTGAGCTGCGGCGTCAGTCTTGGGCGGTGAAGACCACCAGTTCGAACTGCCGGTCTGCCGGTTCGCCGGTCGACGTGAAGGTGTAGATGTGGGGATTACCGCTCAAACTGCTTCGACTGATTTCCCCGGCGACGCCGCCGCTGAGCGACGCCAGCGCGATGGACCTGCTGACCGTCAGCTTGTTTTCGAGGCCCGGGAACGTGACCAGATAGACGCCCGTGCTCGTGTGGCTGACCGTCGGCGCCCCGCCGAAGCGGTTGAAGTAGGTGCGGACTTCACCGTCCGAGGCGATCGTCGCACCGGCCAGAGGGACGCCGGGCGTCGAGGCGGGCACGTAGGTCTGGCTGAGCTTGTCGGGGGTCACGGCGCCGTTGGCGATCTTGGAGCCGTCGACCGCGCCGGGGCCGATCTTGGCGGCGTTCACCGCGCCGTCGGCCAGCTTCGCGCCGTTCACGGCGCCGTCGGCGATGTCGGCGCTGCCGACCGCGTTGCCCGCGAGCTTGGTGCCGGTCACCGCGCCGTTGGCGAGTTGGTTGGTGCCGACCGAGGCGTCGGCGAGCTTGCCGGTGGTGACGGCGTCGTTGGCGAGGCGGGAGGTGCCGACCGCGGCGGCTTTGATCTTCGCTTCGGTGACGGCTTCTTTTTTGATCTTGCCGGTGACGATCGCGTTGGCCTTGATCTGGTTGCTGCCGATCTTTCCGGCCGCGATCGCGGTGGCACCGCCGAGGACGAGGAAGACGGCGAGAGACGACATCACGTTCGCGTAGGTGAGCCGCTTGAGGACGGACTTCAAGAGGGGGTCTCCTTCTTTCGAGAATGAAAAGCCGAGCGTCGATTTCGCCTGGCCGAGGCGATCCCTGCTCGGGTTGAGACCAACGTGAGACCAATGTGAGACCCGGGCTCGGCGCCCGGTCGGGACCTCAGCCGCGCGCCTCGATCTCCTCCGCCGTGTCGGCGAGGCGCTCGACCAGGCGGGCGAAGGCTTCGAGGCCGGGGTCGGCGGCGTCGGCCTTGCCGTAGCCGCCGGCGGCATAGCGGGCGTAGACGCCCTCGAGGATGATCGCGAGCTTCCAGTAGCCGAGGGCGATGTAGAAGTCGAGGTCGGCGAGGTCGCGGCCGGAGGCCTCGGCGTAGCGGGCGGCGAGCTCCTGGCGCGTCGGGAAGCCCGGGGCGAGGTTCGCGGGCATGCCGAGGGAGGTCTGCGGCGAATCGCGTTCGGGCCAGTAGGCCATCAGCGTGCCGACGTCGGCGAGCGGATCGCCGAGCGTGCAGAGCTCCCAGTCGACCACCGCCGCCACCTCGCCCGAGTCGGTGAGGATCATGTTGTCGAGGCGATAGTCGCCGTGGACGATCGAGGCGCCGACCTGCGCCGGGACGCGGGCGGCGAGGCGGTCGTGGACGCGGTCGATCGAGGGCAGCTCGCGGGTCTTCGACTTCTCCCACTGGCCGTTCCAGCGGCGCAGCTGCCGGGCGACGTAGTCCTCCTTGCGGCCGAGGTCGCCGAGGCCGACCGCGTCGGGGTCGACCGCGTGGATGGCGGCCAGCGTGTCGGCGACGCGCATCCCGATCGCGCGCCGGTCGCCCTCGTCGGGGAACGAGGACTCGGCCTCCGCGGTCCCGCGCAGGACCGGCCCGCGGACGAAGTCCATGACGTAGAAGGGCGCGCCGTTCACCGACTCGTCCTCGCAGAGCCCGACCACCGGCGCCACCGGCACCGGCGTCCCGCCGAGCGCGGAGACGACCCGGTGCTCGCGTGCCATGTCGTGGGCGGAGCTGAGCGTCTTGCCGAGCGGCGGCCGGCGCAGCGCCCAGCGCCGCCCGGCGGCGTCCTCGACGCGGTAGGTGAGGTTGGAGAGGCCGCCCGCGATCCGCTCGAAGGAGAGCGGCGGCGCGTACTCGGC
>DASZUW010000187.1:0-1919 GCA_035547475.1 Solirubrobacterales bacterium | reverse complement strand
ACCTCAGGAGACCCGGGTCGCCGATCAGCCGCCCGGGGCGCCAGCTTCCCGCCTCCCGAGCCCCCGCCCCCGGCGACAGCTTCACCGCGCCTGAACCCCCGCGCCTCCCGGGCGCCAGCTTCCAGCCCCCCGAACCCCCGCCCCTCACCCCTCCGACAAGACGCGTCCCAACCGGACGAGGGCCTCGTCGCGGTGGGCGTCGAGCTCGGCGGTGAGGCGGTCGGGGTCGTGGGCGCGGGCGGCGGCCATGATGCGGTCGTGGGCCGTGATCGCCTCTTGGCGGGCCTCGGGCGCGTTGTAGTACATGGCGCGGTAGGTTTCGGTCGAGTCCCAGAGGAGGCGGATGACGCGGAGGGTGTGGCTCTGGTCCGGGGACTCCAGGAGGCCGAAGTGGAAGCGGCGGTTGGCCTCGAGCTCGGCCGCGACGTCGCCCTCGTCGACCGCGCGGGCGCAGTCGCGCGCGGCGATCGCGACCCGCTCCAGCGCGTCCTCTTCCAGCAGCGGCAGGGCGCGGCGCGCCGCCCGCGCCTCGAGCAGCGCGCGCAGCTCGTAGATCTCGCGCAGGTCGTCCATGTCGAGCTCGGTGACGAAGTAGCCGCGCCGCGGCCGGTAGGTCACCTGGCCCTCCTGCTCGAGGACGGCGAGGGCCTCGCGCACGGGAGAGAGGCTGACGCCGAGCGCGGCCGCGATCTCCTCCTGGCGGACCTGGTCGCCGGGGGCGAGCTCGCCGGAGGTCAACGCGCGGCGCAGCCCTTCGACCGCGTGCTGGGCGATCGTGCCGGGCCGCGCCGCGCCGACCGCGGGGCTCATCGGAACGCCGAGATCCCCGTCAGCGCCTGGCCGATCGAGAGCGCGTGCACGTCCGCGGTCCCCTCGTAGGTCACCACCGACTCCAGATTGTTCATGTGGCGGATCACCGGATACTCGAGCGTGATCCCGTTCGCGCCGAGTACCTGGCGCGCCGTGCGGCACACCTCGAGCGCGCCGTTGACGTTGCCGAGCTTGCCCATCGAGACCTGCTCGGGACGTAGTGCCCCTTCGTCCTTCAGCCGGCCGAGCTGCAGCGCGACCAGGGCGCCGCGGTTCACCTCGCTCGCCATCTCGGCGAGCTTCTGCTGCTGGATCTGGAAGCTCGCGATCGGCTTGCCGAACTGGGTGCGCTCCTTGGCGTAGGAGAGCGCCGCTTCGAAGCACGCGCGGGCGGCGCCGACGGCGCCCCAGACGATCCCGTAACGGGCCTCGTTCAGGCAGGAGAGCGGGCCTTTCAGCGAGGAGACCTCGGGCAGCCGGGCGGAGTCGGGCAGGCGCACCTCGTCGAGCAGGAGCTCGGAGGTGATCGACGCGCGCAGGCTGAGCTTCTTGTGGATGTCCTGGGTGGTGAAGCCCTTGGTGCCCTTGGGGACGACGAAGCCCTTGACGCCCTCGTCGGTCCGCGCCCAGACGACCGCCACGTCGGCGACCGAGCCGTTCGTGATCCACATCTTCTGCCCGCTGATGATCCAGTCCTCGCCGTCGCGGCGGGCGCGGGTGCGCATCGAGCCGGGGTCGGAGCCCGCGTCGGGCTCGGTCAGGCCGAAGCAGCCGATCGCCTCGCCGGCGGCCATCCTCGGCAGCCACTCCTGTTTCTGCTCCTCCGAGCCCCAGCGCCAGATCGCGAACATCGCCAGCGAGCCCTGGACCGAGACCAGCGAGCGGATCCCCGAGTCGCCCGCCTCGAGCTCCATGCACGCCAGGCCGTAGGCGGTGGCCGAGGCGCCCGCGCAGCCGTAACCCGTGAGGTGCATGCCGAGGACGTTCAGCGCGCCGAGCTCCTTGGCCAGCTCCAGCGGGATCGTCCCCGCCTCGAACCAGTCGCCGACGTAGGGGGTGACCTTGTCGCGGACGAAGGCGCGGACGGTGTCGCGGATGTCGCGCTCTTC
>DASZUW010000186.1:0-9509 GCA_035547475.1 Solirubrobacterales bacterium | reverse complement strand
AGCGCCTCCAGCTCGGCGACCGGCACGCGCCGCTCGCGGTCGCGCTCGATCGCGCCCGGGGCGATCTCGGCGGCGAAGGCGCGCGCCGCCCGGGTCGCCTCGGCGTGCGACCGCAACCGCGGCGCCGGGGCCGTCGCTTGTAGGACCGCCTCGCTCAAAAGAACCAGTTGGGCGGCAGCGGCGTGCCGTTGATCGCCAGGTCGCCGATCGCCTGCGACTTGTGCAGGCGCGGGTTGTGGGTGGAGAGGGTGCGGACGTTGCGCCAGTGGCGGTCGAGGTTGCGCTCGCGCTTCGTCGCCGAGGCGCCGCCGAGGTCGAAGAGGCGCGCCGTCGCGGCGAGGCCGAGCTGGTCGACGACGACCTTCGCCTGCGCCGCCTCGAGCGCGGCGCGGTCGGCGAGCTTCGCGTCGGGCTCGCCGTCGACCACCGACTCCGCCTCGGCGTCCTGGGCCTCGGCCGCGCGCAGTACCGTCGCCTCGGCCGCGTAGGCGGCGCTCACCATCTCGCCGACGGCCTCCTGCAGGAGCGGGTCCTGGGTGGGACTCGCCGCGGCGTGCGCGAACGGCCGGCCCTCGCGACCGCGCACCAGCGCGATCGCGTCGTCCGCCGCGTTGCGCATCGCGCCCGCGATCACCGCGGTGATGTAGAGCTGCAGGACGCCGAAGCGCTTCGTCGGCCCGTCCTCGTCGGCGCCGCGCTCGACCAGCACCTCCCGCGGCTCGACCGCGACGTTCTCCAGGCGCGTCGTCCCGGTGCCGGTGAGGCTCTGGCCGAGGCCGTCCCAGTCGTCCTCCAGCGTCACGCCCTCGCGCTCGGCGGGGACGACGACGCTGACCAGCTTCTCGTCCTCGTCGAGGGCGATGTAGAGGAGCGCGTCGGCGTAGAGGCTGCCGGTGGAGTAGTACTTGACGCCGTCCAGGCGCAGCGTCCCGTCGGCGTCGCGGCGCAGGCGCGTGCCGAACGATTCCGCCCCCACCTTGTGGCTGCCGAGCTCGGTCGCGGCGCCCGCGACGAGCTTCCCGGCGGCCGCCTCGCGCAGCCAGAACTCGCGCTGCCCCGGGTCGGTCGAGCGCAGCATCTGCTCGACGAAGGCGAAGTGCGAGCGCAGGATGTGGGCGACGTTGGAGTCGACGGCGGCCAGCGCCATGATCAGGCGGAAGGCCTCGCGCAACGTGGTCCCTGCCCCGCCGTACTCGCGCGGCACCCGCAGCGCCCCGAAGCGCGCCTCGCGCAAGAGGTCGATCTGCGCGTGGGGCGCGATCCGGTCGCGCTCGCGGACGGCGGACTCGGCGCCGATCTCCTCCAGCAGCGCCGCGAGGCGCGGCGAGCCGGGCTCGAGCAGCGCGGCGGGGTCGGCGGTGCGGTCGACGGCCAGGTCGATGGTCATGCGGGGGCTCCTGCGGTGTCGCGGCGGTGGCGTGCCGCCTGGTGGGTGTCGGGCAGGCGCGATCCGCGCCCGAAGAACTTCTCGCGCAGCGTCCCCTCCTCGTAGGCGGTGCGATAACGGCCGCGGCGTTGCAGCTCGGGGACGACGAGCTCGACGAAGTCGACGTAGCTCTCCTGGGTGACGACGTGGTTCAGGTTCAGCCCGTCGGCGCCGGTCGAGTCGATCCAGTCTTCGATCTGGTCGGCGACTTCGGCGGGGTCGCCGGTCGCGTTCGGCCCGTCGGCGCCGAAGCCGAGCTCCTCGACGAAGTCGCGCACCGTCCAGCGGCCGCCGCCGAACGTCTCGGCGGTCGACTGGATCGCCTCGTTGGGCACGTGGCGCAGCGGCTCGTCGAGCTCGTACGGCGCGAGGTCGTAGCCGAGCCAGCCCGACCAGAGGACGAGCGTCCCCTCCGGGTCGATCAGGCTCCGGTAGAAGTCGCGCTTCTCCTCCGCCTCGCGCGCGGTCGGCGCGACGATCACCGAGAAGCTCGAGAAGACGCGGATGTCGTGCGCGTCGCGCCCGGCGTCCACGAGCCGCCCGCGCAGGTCGTCGATGTTGCCGCGCAGGATCTCGGTGCGCGGCGCGCCCATGAAGACGGCCTCGGCGTGCTCGGCGGCGAACCGCTTGCCGCGGTTGGACTGCCCCGCCTGGTAGAGCAGCGGCGTGCGCTGCGGCGAGGGCTCCGACAGGTGGATCCCGGGGACCTTGAAGTGCTCGCCCTCGTGCTCGATCGGGTGGACCTTCGCGGGGTCGGTGTAGACGCCCCGCTCCACGTCGACGACCACCGCGTCGTCCTCCCACGAGCCCTCCCACAGCTTGTAGAGCACTTCCATGTACTCGTCGGCGATGTCATAGCGATCGTCGTGGCGGACCTGGCCGTCGAGGCCGATGTTGCGGGCGCCGCTCTCCAGGTAGGAGGTGACGATGTTCCAGCCGACCCGCCCCTTGGTGAGGTGGTCGAGCGTCGACATCCGGCGGGCGAACGTGTATGGGTGCTCGAAGGAGGTCGAGGCGGTGATGCCGAAGCCGAGGTGCTCGGTGACCGCGGCCATCGCCGGGACCACCAGCGAGGGGTCGTTCACCGGGACCTGCGCGCCGCCCCGCAGGGCGCCGTCGTTCGAGCCGCCGTAGACGTCGTAGACGCCCAGCACGTCGGCGATGAAGATGCCGTCGAGGAGGCCGCGCTCGCAGGTGCGCGCGAGGTCGGTCCAGTAGCCGAGGTCCTTGTAGCGGGAGGCCTGGCTCCCGGGCGCCCGCCAGGTGCCCGCCACCAGGTGGGTCGGGCAGTTCATGTCGAACGCGTTGACGCGGATCTGTCGGTCACTCATGCGGGCACCGCCTTCTGTTCGGGCTGGGTTCGGTCGAGGCGGGGCAGGGCCGCCAGAAGGTTCTGCGTGTACTCGGCCTGGGGCGAGTGGAAGATCTGCTCGGCGCTGCCGGACTCGACCACGCGGCCGTCCTTCATCACCAGGACCCGGTCGGAGACGTGGTAGATCACGCCGAGGTCGTGGGAGATGAAGAGGTAGGCGACCTTCAGCTCCGACTGCAGGTCGGCGAGCAGGTCGAGCACCTGCGCCTGGATCGAGACGTCGAGCGCCGAGACCGGCTCGTCGCAGACGATCAGTTCCGGCTGCGGCGCGAGCGCGCGGGCGATCGCGATGCGCTGGCGCTGCCCGCCGGAGAGCTGCAGGGGCCGGCGGTCGAGCAGGTCGGCGCCGATCCCGACGTGGCCGAGCAGCTCCTTCACCCGCGCGAGCCGCGCGTCCTTACCCTTGTAGTCCTCCTCGGCGATCGCGTCGTCGATGATCCGGCGCACCGTCCAGCGCGGGTCGAAGGAGCTGAGCGGATCCTGGTAGACGACCGAGATGCGGCGGCGGCGCTGGCGGCGGTCCTTCTCCTTGAGCGTCGTCCAGGGCTTGCCGCGCAGCGTGACGTTGCCGCTGTCGGGGTCGAGCAGGGCGAGGATGATGCGCGCCGTCGTCGTCTTCCCGGAGCCCGACTCGCCGACGATCCCGACCGTCTCGCCGGGGCGGATCTCGAGCGAGACGCGGTCGACCGCCGTGCGGCTGGTGCCGTCGGGGCCGCGGAAGGTCTTGACGAGGTTCTCGGCGGTGATGATCGGCGCGCGGCCGGTGACGGCGGGGACCTGCGGGTCGCCGGCGGGGATGTAGGCGCCGGCGACGCGCGGCGCGAGGCGCGTGCCCTTCGAGTGGGCGGCGGGGACCGCGTCCAACAGCGCCCGCGTGTAACGGTGCTGGGGCGAGCGGAGGATCCGCTCGACCGGCCCCTGCTCGACGATCTCGCCGAGGCGCATGACCGCGACGTGGTCGGCGAGGCGGGAGACGACGGCGAGGTCGTGGCTGATCAGGATCAGGCCGCGGCCGCGCTCCTTGGTGCGCTCGAGCAGCTCGAGGATCTGCGCCTGGACGGTGACGTCGAGCGCGGTCGTCGGCTCGTCGGCGATCAGGAGGGCGGGGTCGAGCGCGATCGCCGAGGCGATCAGGGCGCGCTGGCGCAGGCCGCCGGAGAGCTCGTGCGGCAGCTGGCGGGCGCGCAGCTCCGGCTCCGGCACGCCGACCTCGGCGAGCAGGTCGATCACCCGCTGCCGCCGCTGGGAGCGCTCGCCCCAGCCGTGGATGCGCAGCGGCTCGGCGATCTCCTGGCCGACCTTGCGCAGCGGGTCGAGCGAGACCAGCGCGTCCTGGAGGACGAAGCCGATCTCGGCCCCACGCACCTCGCGCCAGCGCCGGCCCGAGAGGTCGAGGAGCGAGCGCCCGTTCAGCTCCAGGCGGCCCGCCTCGACGTGTGAGCTCTCGCCGGTCAGGCCGACCAGGGTCCGCGCGGTGACGGTCTTGCCGGACCCGGACTCGCCGACGATCGCCAGGCATTTGCCCGACTCGACCGCGAAGGAGATGCCGTGGACGACCTCGGTGACGTGGCCGCGCGGGCCGAAGCCGACCTTCAGGTCCTCGACCGCGAGCAGGGGGGCGCCCGCCGCGGCGGGCTCGGGGGTGCTCATCAGTACGTCTCTCCTTCGATGCGTCGTTGCAGGTAACGGCCGAGGCAGCTGGCGGCCAGGGTGAAGGCGACGATCGCCGCTCCGGGGAAGAGCTCCAGCCACCAGGCGGTCTGGATGTAGTCCTTGCCGGCGTCCAGCATCGCCCCCCACTCCGGCTTCGGCGGGGCGACGCCGAGGCCGAGGAAGCTGAGGGCGGAGGCCCAGACGATCGACTGGCCGACGCCGAGCGTCGCCAGCACCACGAGGGGCCGGAAGGCGTTCGGCAGGATGTTCTTGACCAGGGTGCGCAAGGGCTTGTGTCCGAGCGCTCGCGAGGCGATCACGTAGTCGGCGCCTTTGACCTGCAGCACCTGGGCGCGGATCATCCGCGCGTAGCCGGGCGCCGAGGCGATGCCGACGGCGATGATCTGGGTCGAGACGCCGGTGCCGAATATGGCGACCAGAAACAGCGCCAGCAGGAGGCCCGGGAACGAGAAGAGGACCTCGAGCAGGCGGTTGATCGCGCCGTCGACCCATTTGCCGCCGAGCCCCGCGGCGACGCCGAGCAGGGCGGCGAGGCCGAGGCCGACGGCGGTCGCGCCGAGGCCGATCAGGACCGACTCGCGGGCGCCGTAGATCACCCGCGTGTAGACGCTGCGGCCCGACTGGTCGGTGCCGAAGGGGAATTCCAGCGACGGCGACTGCAGGCTGTGGCCGAGGTTGACGGCCAGCGGGTTGCCTTTGGTGAGCAGCGAGGGGACGATCGCCGCGATCAAGATCACGACCAGGAACAGGATCGAGAGCGCGACCGCGGGGCGGATGCCGCGGAGGCGGCCGAAGACGCCGGTGCGGGCCGGGGCCGGGCCGCCGGGGAGCGGCAGCCCGCCGACCGTCGGGTCGATCGCCGTCGCCATCAGGCCACCCCCGTCCGCGTGCGCAGGCGCGGGTCGACCACGGCGTAGAGCAGGTCGACCAGCAGGTTGACGGCGACGTAGATCAGCGCGACGAGGATCGTGATGCCGACCACCACCGGCAGGTCCTGGTTGGAGACCGCGTTGACCAGCACCTGGCCGAGGCCGGGCCGGGCGTAGATGACTTCGACCAGGACGGCGCCGGAGATCGTCGCCCCGATCGCCCAGCCGGTGAGCGTGATGCCGGGCAGCAGCGCGTGGCGGAGCACGTGGCGGCGCCGCACTTCGCCCTCGCTGGCGCCGCGCGTGCGCGCCGACACCGCGAACGGCTGCTTCAGGCCGCGCTCGAATTCGTCGCGGGTGACCTGACCGAGGAAGCCGGCCAGCGGCAGCGCCAGCGTCAACGCCGGCAAAAGCAGCGCGTCGGGGGAGGTGCCGCCGATCGTCGGGAACCAACCGAGTTCGAAGGCGAAGACGACCAGCAGCACCAGCCCCAGCCAGTAGGGCGGCACGCCGGCGAAGAAGGCCTCGAAGCCGGAGCCGAGCGAGGATCTGAGCCGTCCGCGCCCCGCGGTGAGGAGCGTGACCGGCACCGCGATCAGCCAGGCCAGCGCGGTGGAGACGAAGATCAGCACCAGCGTCGGGCCGACCTGTTCGGAGATCACCGTGGTGACCGGCTGCTTGTACTGGTAGGAGGTGCCGAGGTCGCCGGTCGCGAGGTTGGAGATGAAGGTCCCGTAGCGCTCGAGGATCGGGTCGTTCAGCCCGTACTTCTCTTCGGTGGCTTCGATCTGCTGTTGCGTCGGGCGGGCGCCGGAGCCGCCGAGGATGGCGAGCGCGGGGCTGCCCGGGGACAGTTCCTGCATCGCGAAGCAGAGGGTGGCCGCCGCCCAGAGGACGACGATCGCGCCGAGGAGCTTGCGGGCCGCGGCCCGCCAGGGGACGCGGCGCCGGGGAGGCGCCTCCAGCGCCCCCCCGTGCGTGATCGATGGCGTCGCGCCCATGGTCAGCCTTCCAGCCAGGCGTCGGAGAACACCGGCTCACCCTCGGACGGCTCGATCCAGACGCCCTTGAGCTTCTTGCTGATTCCGAGCAGCGACTGCTCCGGGTACATCGGCACCCAGTACGCGTTCTCGGCGATGATCCGCTGCGCCTTTTCGTAGAGCGCCTTCTGTTTGTCCCGGTTCGTCGTCGCGGCCGCGGCCAGCAGCGTCTGGTCGAGTTCCGGATTTTTGATCCGGGACATGTTCGCGAAGGGCTGTTCGTAGGCTTCCTTCGAGGAAACGATGTACATGCACATCGGCGTCGGGCAGTTCCAGTACGTCGGCTGCGCGTCGAAGTCGGCGGGGATGTTCGCCTCTTCGTTGTGCTCGGCCTGCGGCTGCGGGACCAGGGTCATGTCGAACCCCGCTTCCTTCACCGCCGCCTGGACGTTCTGGTACAGCGTCAGCTCGGCGGGTGGCGTTTCACCGGGGCCGGAGCTGTAGATGAATTTCACCGACAGCGGTTTGCCGTCCTTTTCGCGGACGCCGTTCGCGCCCTTCTTCCAGCCGGCTTCGTCGAGGAGCTTTTCGGCTTTGGCGAGGTTGTGCGGGTAGAGGTTCGCGTACTTGTCGGTGTAGAACGGGGTGCCGGAGCTGATCGCGCTCGTCGCCACCGGGTAGGCGCCCTGGTAGGCGCTTTCCACCGCCGCCGGCGTGTTGGCGGCGTAGCTGAACGCCTGGCGCACCTTCAGTTCGTCGAAGGGCGGTTCGCTGTTGTCGAGGACGATGTAGTGACCGATCCCGGCGTGGACGAACTGCTGGACTTCGATGTTCGGGTCCGACTGGGCGGCGGCGAAGTCCTCCGGCGGGATGCTGAAGATCGCCTGCGCTTCACCGCTCTGCAGCGCCTGCCAACGGACGGAGGGGTCGGGCAGGAAGCGCCAGGTGATCGCTTCCAGGTAGGCCGGGCCCTGGTTGTTGGAGTCGGCCGGCGGGGAGTTGTAGTTCGGGTTGCGGACCAGGTCGATCTGCTGGCCTTTCACCCACTTCTTCATGATGAAGGGGCCGGTGCCGACCGGGGAGACGCAGTTTTCCTTGATCCCGCGCGCCATCGCCTTCGGCGACTCCATGCCGAAGAAGGCCTGGCCGAGGACGTCGAGCAGCGGCGAGTAGGGCCGTTTGAGGTCGATCTCGACCGTGTATTTGTCGAGCGCCTTGGCGGACTTCCAGATCGGCGACAGGTACACGAGGTCCGTCGAGGACTGCGTTTCGGGGTCGAGGATCTGCTTGAAGTTGGCGACCACCGCGTCGGCGTCGAACGGCGTGCCGTCGGTGAAGCTCACACCTTTCTTCAGGTAGAAGGTGTATTTGAGCCCGTCCTTGGAGATGTTCCACTTTTCCGCCAGCCACGGGACCACGGTGCCGTCCGGCTGCATCGAGACGAGCGAGTCGAGGTACTGCCGCGAGACGTAGGTCTGCGGCATGTCGCCGAAGTTGTGCGGGTCGAGGCAGGTCGGTTCGCGATCGGCGCCGTAGACGAGCGTCCCGCCCTTGACCGGGGTGCCTTCGACTTTTCTCGCGCCGGCGCCGACGCCGACGACCGAGGTGGTGTTGGCGGCGGCGGCCGTGGACTTGCTGCCGCCGCAGGCGCTGAGGACCGCGGTGAGGGCCGCGAGCGCGGCGAACGCCAGCAGTGCCGTGAGGCGCGATTTGAGGCTTGGTTTCATCGTGTGTGGATCTCCTGGGTCCAGTGGTCAGTTGACGGAGTTGACGGCTCGCCCGTCGAGGCGCGGAAGGCGCACCTCCGCGCTCTTCGCGTCCCCACCGAGGAGGGCGAGGCCGAGCAGGCAGGGAAGGGCGAGGAAGGCGATGCCGGGGCCGTTCCCGAAGGCGCCGGCGAGGGCACCGCAGAGCATCGAGCCGCCGCCGAGGCCGAGGCTCCAGGCGACGATGCTGACCGCCGAGATCTCGGCGGGCGAGCGGCCGAGGCGCCCGGCGCGGTCGGAGAGCAGGGCGGTGCCGAGCGGCCAGAGGACCGCGACGGCGGCGCCGCTCAGGGTCATCGCCAGGGCGGCCACCGGGATCGACCGGGCGAACCCGATCACGAAGAGGAGCGGCACGGCGGCGAGGAGCGCGATCCGGATCGGCGCGGTGCGCCCGACGCGGTCGGAGAGGTGCCCGGCGGCGGGTGAGGTCACGACCTCGCCGATCGCCGAGCCGACGAAGGCGGCGGCGATCAGGACCACGCCGGCGCCGAGGTCGGCGAGCCGCAGCGGCCCGATCGTCGAGACCGCGCCGAGGACGGCGCCGCAGATCAGGATGACGCCGGCCGGGCGGGCGACCTCGGGGCGCCGGAGCGAACGAGCGGAGGCCACGGCGGCGCGCTCCCGACCCCCGTCGGACTCGCCGGCGAGGCGCAGCGCCACCGCGAGCGCGAAGGCGAGCGCCCCGAGGCCGATCAGCGTCGCCGCGATCCCGATCAGGCTGCTGAGCGCGGCGAAGCCCGGTCCCGCCAGCGAGCCCGCCCCCGCCGCCGCCCCGGCAAGGCCGAGCGCGGCGCCGCGGCGCTCGGGCGCGACCGCGTCCTGCAGGCGGGCGAGGCCCCCACACCAGACGAGTGCGGCGCTCGCGCCCTGGACGAGGCGGCAGCCGACCAGCACCGGGTAGGAGTGGGAGACGCCGAAGACGATCGCCGCGACCCCGAGCGCGAAGAGTCCCGCGGTCATCACCGCCCCCGGTCCGCGCGAGCTCACGAGCCGGGCGGCCGGAAGCGCGAAGACGACGGTCCCGGCCGGATGCGCCGCGAAGAGCACCGCGACCTGGAGGTGCCCGAGCGACAACGCGTCCCGATAGTGCGGCAGCAGCGGCGCGACGACCGCGTAAAACGTCGCGTCGGCAAACATCGCCACGGCCACCAACCCGATCAGGGCCCCGGCCCCCCGGGAGGAGATCCGGGGGGCCGGGTGGTGGGTATGGATGGCGCCTAGGGGGGTCATCGCCAGGCCAAAGTAGAGCTTGTTGACCAGCTTTAGCGAGAATGGCGGATTCGTACCCGATCGGGGAAGGCGGCGGGGGTCCGGGGGGTTGGCGGCCGTGCGAGCTGCCGCGGCTGACGGGGGCTTTGCGGCCGTCCGAGCTGCCGCGGATGCCGTGCCGACCCCTGACGGGCGGCTGGGGTCGGCCCCGCA
>DASZUW010000185.1:0-2729 GCA_035547475.1 Solirubrobacterales bacterium | reverse complement strand
CGCAAGGGCCACCTGTCGGCGCTGCGGTTCCTCTACCGCCACTTCCAGGCCGACGATGAGCTTCCCGACATCGACCCCACCGTCCTCGAGCCCTCGCCGCGCATTGTCGTCAGGCGCGGCTATACGCCGAACAAGGAGGAGGTCAAGCGCCTGCTGGAGACCCCAGGCCCGCCCCGCGCCGTACTACTCGTGCATTGGCTCTTCTACGCGCCCTCGCGACGCGAGACCTACGCCGCCGCGCGGTGGTCCGACGTCGACCTCGACGCCGCCGAGTGGGAAGTCGTCGGCAAGAACGACAAGGTCGACGTCTTCCCGCTGGCGCCGCCGCTGATCCGCGCCTTCCGGGTCTACCGCCGCTGGCAGCTCTCCGAGGCCGAACACCGCCCGGCGATGCGCGACGCGCTCGCCGACCCCGAGAAGGCCTACGTCCTGATGACGATCAACGGCAGGAAGACCAGCCCCTCGACGGTCACCAAGATCGCGACCTGGCACGGCATCCGCGCCGGGGTCGGCCTGAAGAAGGCGACGCCCGGGATCGACGCGGTCGACGGGATGACCTCGCGGGTCACGCCTCATTGCTTCCGCCGCGCCTGGGCGACGATCGCCCTGAACGACGAGAAGGACCCGACGCCGATCGACGTCGTCTCGGAGGTCCTGCGCCACAAGGACATCGCGACGACGCGGCGGCACTACGCGCCGACCAAGTCCGACAGGGCGCGGGCGGCGCTGATGGGGATGCGGGTGAGGTAACAACCAGATCGGTGGCGACAGCCCGTGACCTGGCGACGCCGGGCGCGTGCCTACGGCGCGATCAGGTCGACGCCCGGCAGAGACTGGGAGACGCGGCGCGGGTCGCGGGTCAGCAGCGGCCGGCGGGTCACCGCGGCGTGCGCGCCGATCAGGAAGTCGGCGAGGATCTGGGTCCGCTCCCCACCGGCGCGGCGATAGTTCGCGTGGGCGTGGCCGGCCAGAAAGGCCGCGGCCGCGGGCAGCTCCTCGACCAGCAGGCGCGGCGGCAGGGCCGCCTGCATCGCCTCGATCGCCGAGAAGCGGGGCGCGATCTCGGCGAGCACGACAGCGTTGATTACCAGCGGCCCGGCAGCAAGCGCCTCGCGGAGCGCGGCCTCGGACCACCCCAGCCAACGCTCGTCCTCGGTGAAGACGTCGAGCAGCACGCTGCTGTCGACGAAGGTGTCGGCCACCGCTACTTCCGGGTGAAGGCGAGGATCTCCTCGGTGCTGAGCGCCACGTCGCCGGCGCCGCGCATCGCGGCGACTTCGGCCTCGGCGCGCTCGCCGTCGGCGACCAGCCGCGCTCCGCCCTGGTCCCCCTCGAAGCGGATCTCGCTGCCCGGGTGGATCCCCGGCACCCGGCGGACCTCGAGGGGGATCGTCACCTGCCCCTTCTGGGTCACCTTCACGGAAGTAAGGCCAGCGGTACTACTTGAGACCGCGTGCGTATCGGTTCGCTAATCGCCGGCGCCGACCAGGCGCTCGACGCCGGACTGGTCGATCGTGCGGCGCAGGCCCTCGTCGAGCTTGATCGTCGGTTCCCAGCCGAGGAGGTCGCGGGCGCGGCCGATGTCGGGGCGGCGCTGCTGGGGATCGTCGGTGGGGAGCGCCTCGTAGACGATCTCCGAGCGGGAGTCGGTCACGTCGATGACGGTCTGGGCGAGTTCCAGGAGCGTGAACTCGTCCGGGTTGCCGATGTTGACCGGCGTGTGGACGTCGGACTCGGCCAGGGCGACGATGCCGCGGATCAGGTCGTCGACGTAACAGAAGCTGCGCGTCTGGCTGCCCTCGCCGAAGACGGTGAGCGGCCGGTCCTGGAGCGCCTGGCGCAGGAAGGTCGGGATCGCGCGGCCGTCGTGGGGCCGCATGCGGGGTCCGTAGGTGTTGAAGATGCGGACGATCGCGGTGTCGACGCCCTGTTGGCGGTGGTAGGCCATCGTCAGCGCCTCGGCATACCGCTTCGCCTCGTCGTAGACGCCGCGCGGGCCGATCGGGTTGACGTGGCCCCAGTAATCCTCGCGCTGCGGGTGGACTTTGGGGTCGCCGTAGACCTCCGAGGTCGAGGCGATCAGGAAGCGGGCGCGCTTCCACTTGGCGACGCCGAGCATGTGGTTGGTGCCCAGCGAGCCGACTTTCAGCGTGTGCAGAGGCAGTCGCAGGTAGTCGATCGGGCTCGCCGGCGAGGCCAGGTGGTAGACGAAGTCGACCGGCTCCGGGATGTCGACGTATTCGGTGATGTCGGTGTGCCGGAACTCGAACTTCTCGTCGCGGATGTGCGCGATGTTCTCCAGCGAACCGGTCTCGAGGTTGTCGAGGCAGATCACCCGGTGCCCCGACGCGAGCAGTTTCTCGCAGAGGTGGGAGCCGAGGAACCCCGCGCCGCCGGTGACCACACAGGTCGTCATCGCGGCGGATGCTAGCGGCTCGGCGGGGGCGTTTCGTTGCGGCCGCGCACGGTCTCGGTCGCCGTGCCGGGAGCGCCCCGCCATCCGTTCCCCCAAAATGCGCGAGTTTCGTCGCGAAACGCACGGTCGAAGGGGGAGAACGTCCCCTCCCCCAGCCCTAGGGCCGGCAGTGTTTGGTGCAACGAAGTAAAACGGACGGGGGAGATCGACTAGTGGGTCCGAGCAGGGAGCTGGGGCGCGATGGCGCCCCGGTCGACGTGGAATTGGACGAGCTGGAGATCGGCGACGGCGAGGAGTCGCCGATCGAGCCGGC
>DASZUW010000184.1:0-5000 GCA_035547475.1 Solirubrobacterales bacterium | reverse complement strand
GCTGCCTGAAGCGCCACCTCGCCCGCCGGGTCTGGCGGCTTCTCCTCAAATCCGAGAGAGGGAGATACATGAACACCGTCGACACTCAGAGAGACCTGCCGGGGCCGCAGATCGCGGCGATGGCTTGACATAGGAGCAACCCGTGAAGAGCACGCTCGCGGTCCTCGCCGCCGCCCTCGCGCTGTCCTCCCCCGCCGGGGCCACCACCGCGAACCCGTGCCTGGGGCCCGAAGCGCGGCACCTCCTCTGCCCGAACCTGCGGATCGGGACGCCGCGCGACATGTACGCCTCCACCTACGACGGCAGGACGCTCCTGCACGCGACCTCCGACGTCGAGAGCCGCGGACGCGGGCCGATGGAGGTGCGCGGCCTGCGCGACGGGCCGCGGAGCATGCGCGTGGCGCAGCGGATCTACAGGGTCGGCGGCGGCCACGTGACGCTGCGCACCGACGCCTCGCTGCGCTTCACCGACGTCGGCTACCACTTCGGCGGCTCCTACTGGAAGGTGCACCAGCTCGCGCGCTTCGAGCTGCGCAGGGTCCTCCCCGACGGGACGCTCGGCCCGGTCCTGCGGACGAGCCCGAAGCTGAACTACTGCCTCCGCGACCTCGAGCGCACCCGACCCGGCAGGCGCTCGCCGCGCCGCCGCCACTACCCCGGCTGCAACCAGGACCCGAGCATCCGGCGCGCCGTGCTCGGCACCTCGGTCGGCTGGTCGGACATCTATCCCGCCGACTACGACAAGCAGTACGTCGACGTCAGCGGCCTGCGCGGCTGCTTCGTCTTCGCGATGACCGTCGACCCCAAGCACCTCCTCTTCGAGTCCGACGAGGGCGACAAGTCCTCGCGCCGCCGCGTGCGCCTGCCGTTCACCGGCGCCGGCTGCCGAGGGCGGCGCTAATCGAGGCCGACCGAGGCGAGGGCGCTCGCCAGGTCGCCTTCGGAGATCGCGCCTTCGCGGAGGATCTCCCAGCCGCCGCCGTCGTCGATCGCGGCGATGTCGACGACGGTCGAGGGCAGGCCGGTCAGCTCGCCGCCGTCGATCGCCAGGTCGACCGCCGCCAGGATCTCCCCCGGCACGTCCTCGAAGCGCCCCGGGGCGGGCCTGCCGCTGAGGTTGGCGGAGGTCTGGAAGATCGGGCACATCGCCCCGGCCAGCGGCCCCGCCAGCAGGCGGACGCCGAGCCGCTCGACGTCCTCGCGGCAGGCGAGCGGGTAGCGGTGCCCGGAGTTCTTGACGACCAGCGTGACCGGGCCGGGCAGCAACGCGCTCGCCGCGGCGGCGGCGCGCGGGCCGAGCTCGGCGACCAGCTCCCGCATCGCCAGCGGCGAGAAGTACATCACCGCCGAGGGCCTGCCGTCGTCGCGGCCCTTCATCCGGTGGATGCGCGCGATCGCGCCCGCGTCGAGCGGATCGCAGCCGAGCCCGTAGAGCCCGTCGGAGGGGAAGACGGCGACGCCGCCCGCGGCGATCGTGCGCTCGAGCGCCGAGCGGGCCGCCGCCGCGCCGCCGTGCTCCAGCGGCACCACCTGCGGGGAGCCCGAGCCGGCGCTCACCGCTCCCCCACGACGACGCGCTCGATGCCGGCCAGGTCCGCGCGCACCTCGACCGCGGCGAAGCCCGCGTCGCGCATCAGCTCGGCGACCTCGACCGCCTGGCCCGCGCCGATCTCGACCGCGATCGCGCCGCTCCCCGGGAGCACCTCGGGCGCGTCGCTGAAGGTCGGGCGCAGGCACTCCGCCGGCCCGGCGTCCATCGGCGCGAGGAGCTCGCGGTAGGCGTCGAGACCGTCCTCGCCGGCGAGGAGCGCCTCGCGCGGCTCCCACTCGGTCACCTCCGGCTCGAGGCCGGCCCAGTCGCGTTCGGCCACGTAGGGGAGGTTGGCGAGGACGAGGTCGAAGCCCTCCCCCGCCGGGACCGTGCCGGCCTCGAAGCGCACGCGGCCCGCGAGGCCGAGGCGCTCGGCGTTCGCGCGCGCCACCGCGAGGGCGCCCGGCGAGGTGTCGGTGGCGACGACCTCGGCCTCCGGCAGCTCGTCGGCGAGCGCCAGCGCGATCGCCCCCGAGCCCGTGCCGACGTCCAGCACCCGCGCGGGCCGGCGCTCCAGCGCCACCTCGACCAGCAGCTCGGTCTCCGGCCGCGGCACCAGCACCCGCCGGTCGACCGCCAGCTCGATCCGCCGGAAGCCCTTCGTCCCGACGATGTAGGCGACCGGCTCGCGCCGCAGCCGCCGCCGCACGAGCTCGCCGTAGAGGCGGGTCACCGCCGGCGGCAGGCCGGCGCGTGGGTCGGCGACCAACGACGCGCGCGAGCGCCCGCTCGCGTGGGCGAGGAGGACTTCGGCGTCGAAGCGGGGCTCCGGCACGCCGGCGGCGACCATGGCGTCGGTCGCGGCGCCCAGCGCGTCGGCGACCGTGGCGTCCGTCGTCGTGCCGCCCGCCGCGCTCACGCCACCGCGGCCGCCTCGAGGCGCCTGCGCTTCTCCTCGGCGGAGAGCGCGTTGGTGAACTCTTCGAGCTCGCCGTTCAGCACCCCGTCGAGGTTGTGCGAGGTGTGCTTGATGCGGTGGTCGGTGACCCGACCCTGGGGGAAGTTGTAGGTGCGGACCTTCTCCGCCCGCTCGCCGCTGCCGACCTGCGCTTTGCGCTCGGAGGCGATCTGCTCCTGCTGTTCGGCGATCTGCTTCTCCAGGAGGCGCGCCCGCAGCACGCGCATCGCCTTGTCGCGGTTCTGCAGCTGGGACTTCTCGTCCTGCATCGAGACGACGATGCCGGTCGGTTTGTGGGTGATCCGCACCGCCGAGTCGGTCGTGTTCACCGACTGGCCGCCCGGCCCGGAGGAGCGGTAGACGTCGATCTGCAGGTCGTTCGGGTCGATCTGGACGTCGACTTCCTCGGCCTCGGGGAGCACCGCGATCGTCGCGGTCGAGGTGTGGATGCGGCCCTGGCTCTCGGTTTCCGGCACCCGCTGGACGCGGTGCGTGCCGCCCTCGAACTTGAAGACCGAGTAGGCGCCCTCGCCGCGCACTTCGAAGGTGACCTCCTTGAAGCCGCCCGCCTCGGAGGCCGACTGGGAGAGCACCTCGGTGGAGAAGCCACGCAGCTCGGCGTACCGGGTGAGCATCTTGAAGAGGTCGCCGGCGAAGAGCGCCGCCTCGTCGCCGCCGGTGCCGGCGCGGATCTCGACGATCACGTTCTTCTCGTCGTTCGGGTCGCGCTCGACCATCGCCAGGCGGATCTCCTCTTCGAGCTCCTCGAGGCGCGCCGGCGCCTCCTCGGCGACCTTGCGCAGCTCCTCGTCCTCGCCCTCGGCGAGCAGCTCCCGCGCCCCTTCGAGGTCGTCCCTGAGGGTCGAGTACTCCTCCGCCAGATCGCGGGCGGCTTTCAGCTGGCGGTACTCGCGGCCGACCTCGGCATAACGCTCGCGGTCCGCGATCACCTCCGGATCCGACATCTGGGCCTCGAGCTCCGCAAAGCGGGCGCGAATCTGTTCCACAAGCTGCTCGATCATCGCGACCGAGTTTAGGCGGGCGGGCAGCGCAGGAGAGGCGGCCCTCGAGCGAACTCCCCGCGGCTCGTGAGCGAAGGGGTCGCCTCTCCCGCGCCCCCGCTCGCCTAAGCGACGATCTCGATCGTCTGGTCGGAGTGCAGGTCCTCGGGCTTCTCGCGGGCAAGGACCGCGTTCAGCGAGGCGATCGCGACGGCGAGCTGGTCCAGGTCGGGCTCGCGCGTGGTCAGGTTCTGCAGCATCAGCCCCGGCCACATGACCGCGCGGACCCAGGCTTTGCGGCGGTTCTTGCCGGCCCACTTGATCACCTCGTAGGAGAGCCCGGCGACCACCGGGATGCCGACGATCCGCGAGATCACGAGCCAGTACCAGGCGGGCAGCCCGAGCGGGGCGAAGATGAAGATCGAGAGCACCATCACGATCAGCAGGAAGCTGGTCCCACAGCGGGGATGGAGGCGAGAGTAGAGCTTCGCCCGCTCCGGGGTGAGCTCGTCTTCGGCCTCGTAACAGGAGATCGTCTTGTGCTCGGCGCCGTGGTACTCGAAGGTCCGCCGCAGATCCGGCATCCGCGAGATCGCCCAGATGTAGCCGAGGAAGATCGCGGTGCGCAGGATGCCCTCGATCAGCCAGAAGAGGACCGAGGAGCCGAGCTGGTCCTTGATCAGGCTGGTGATGCCGACCGGGACGACGAAGAAGAGGCCGATCGCGAGGACCAGCGAGAAGGCGATGGTGAGGCCCCAGACCCAGCCGCCGATCTCCTCGGGCTCGCCGTCCTCGTCGTCCTCGATCTGGGCGTTGGCGGAGATCGCGAGGGCGCGGAAGCCGATCTTCATCGATTCGGCGAGCGCGACGACGCCGCGGACGATCGGCACCCGCCAGAGGCGGTTGCGCTTCGCCCACGGCGTGAGCGGCTCGGACTCGACTTCGATCTGGCCCTCGGGGGTGCGGACGGCGACCGCCCAGGTCGAGACGCCGCGCATCATCACGCCCTCGAGGACCGCCTGGCCGCCGACGGGCGCGTCGCGCTTGGCGACCAGCGCGCCGTCGGGCATGCGCAGCGGATCCCCTCCGTTACTGCCTTTGGAGGGGGTGGTGTGGGACGTTTGTGCCGAGCCCGTGACCGGGCTCAAGGGTCCTACCGCCTACCGGCCCGGTGTTTTGCCTGACGACGCTGGAAGCGCTCGACGCGCCCGCCGGTGTCGACCAGCTTCTGTTTGCCGGTGTAGAACGGGTGGCACTCGGAGCACAACTCGACGTGCAGATCGTCTTTCGTCGACCGCGTATAGAACTGGTTGCCGCACGAGCAATGCACGTTGGCAAGCTGATAATCGGGATGGATTGAAGCTTTCACTCCACCGAGTTTAGAGCAGTGCGCAAGGGGGGTTCGGGCGCGGGGGGCAGGGGTTCGGGGCGCCGGGAAGCTGGCGCCCGGGGGCGGGGGTCCGGGGCGCCGGGAAGCTGGCGCCTCGGGCGGCTGATCGGCGACCCAGGT
>DASZUW010000183.1:0-6366 GCA_035547475.1 Solirubrobacterales bacterium | reverse complement strand
CCGATGATCTCCTTCATCACCTCGTCGGTGCCGCCGCCGATCGGGCCGAGGCGGGCGTCGCGGACGGCTCGCTCGATGCCGTACTCGCGGGCGTAGCCGTAGCCGCCGTGGATCTGGAGGGTCTGGTCGGCGATCTCGAGGGCGGCGCGTTGGGTGAGGAGCTTGGCCATCGAGACCTCGCGGATGCAGTCCTGCCCGGTGTGGAAGAGGCGGAGGGCGTCGTAGGTGAGGGCGCGGGAGACCTCGGCCTTGGTCGCCATCTCGGCGATCTGGTGGCGGATCGCCTGGAACTTGCCGATCGGGCGTCCGAAGGCCTGGCGCTCGTTCGCGTAGGCGACGGCGAGGTCGATCAGGCGTTGCATCGCGCCGACGGCGCCGACCGCCATGAGCAGGCGCTCCCGGGCGAAGTTGGCCATGATCAGGCGGAAGCCGCCGTTCTCCTCGCCGAGGAGGTTGGCGGCGGGCACCTCGACGTCGGTGAAGGAGAGCTCGCCGGTGTCGGAGGAGCGCCAGCCGGGCTTCTCCAGCTTGCGCGAGACCTCGTAGCCGGGCATGTCGCGCTCGAGCACGAGGAAGGAGATGCCGTCGTGGCCGCCCGCCTCGGTCGTCTTGCAGGCGCAGACGAGGAAGTCGGCGCGCACGCCGTTGGTGATGAAGGTCTTCGAGCCGTTGACGACGTAACCGCCGTCGACCTTCCGGGCCGTGGTGGCGATGCCGGCGACATCGGACCCCGCGCCCGGCTCGGTGATCCCGAGCGCGCCGATCTTCTCGCCCGCGATGCCGGGAGCGAGCCAGCGCTCGCACTGCTCCTCGGTGCCGAAGTTGAAGATCGGCGGCAGCGCGATCGAAGCGTGCGCGTTCAGGCCCGCGGCGACGCCGCCCGACCCGCCGCCCCGCGCCAGCTCCTCGACCCACACCGCGTCATGGAGGTGGTCGCCGCCCTGCCCGCCGTAGTGCTCCGGGAACTTCAGCCCGAGGAAGCCGAGCTCCGCGCAGCGCCGGTACAGCTCGCGGGGGAATTCTTCGGCCCGCTCCCACTCCTCGACGTGGGGCGCGATCTCGGCGCCGACGAACCGCGCCACGGACTGCCGCAGCTCCTCGTGCTCGGCGCCGAACGGCGGCAGCACCGCCCGCGCGCCGCTGTCCTTGACGACCTCCGCACTCACGGGGCAAAGTGCAAATTCTCTGTAACAACCCCACAAATCGGGGCGGGACTGGAGTACGGTCGAGGAATGGAACGGACGAGGTGGACCGACGAGCGGGTCGACGACCTGGTGAGGAGCGTCGACCGGCGATTCGACGAGGTCGACAGCCGCTTCGACCGCGTCGAAGGGGACATCAAGGACCTTCGATCGCTCAACTGGTGGCTCTGGGCGAGCACGATCTTCTGCATCGTCGGCCTGTTCGTCACGATCCTGCTCCGGACCTGACGGAGCCCGGGCCTACAGCCCGTAGCTGCGCCCGATCACGTCGAGCATCACCTCGTCGGTCCCGGCGCCGATCCGGTTGAGGCGGACGTCGCGGTAGGCGCGCTCGATCTCGTACTCCTTCATGTAGCCGTAGCCGCCGAAGATCTGGATCGTGTCGTCGGCGACCTCGCAGGCGACCCGCGAGGCGTTCAGCTTCGCCATCGTGATCTCGCGCACCGGATACTCGCCGTTGGCGAAGCGCCAGGCGGTCGCGTAGGTGAGTGCCTTGGCGGCCTCGGTCTTCGTCGCCATCTCCGCGATCTTGTGACGAAGCGCCTGGAACTTGCCGATCGGCCGCCCGAAGGCTTCGCGCTCGTTCGCGTACTCGATCGCCCGCTCGATCATCCGTTCCGCGCCGGCGTGACAGCCCGCGGCGGCGACCAGGCGCTCGCCCTGGAGCTCCCAGGCGATGTGGTAGAAGCCTTTGCCCTCCTCGCCGAGGATCGAGTCGGCCGGGACGCGGACGTCTTCGAAGGCGAGTTCGCCGGTGTCGGAGGCGTGCATCCCCATCTTCTCGAGCTCCGCCGAGACGCTGAACCCGGGCACCGGGTTCCCGTCCTCGTCCTTGAGGTCGATGACGAAGAGCGTGATGCCCGCGTGGCGCTCCTCCGGGTTCGTCTTGCAGACGAGGACGATGAAGTCGGCGCGCGGCCCGTTGGTGATGAACGTCTTCGACCCGTTGATGACGAATTCGTCACCGTCGCGTATCGCGGTCGTGCGGATTCCGGCGACATCGGACCCGGCGCCCGGCTCGGTGATCCCCAGCGCGCCCACCTTTTCGCCCTTCAGGCCCGGTTCGAGGTACCGCTTCTTCTGCTCCTCGGTGCCGAGCAGGTGGATCGGCGGCAGCACCATGTCGGTCTGCACCGCGAAGGCCATGTTGGTCCCACCGGAGCCCGAGTAGCTCATGCACTCGGCCCGCACCAGCGAGTAGTAGTAATCGCCGCCCTGGCCGCCGTACTCCTCCGGGAAGCAGAGTCCGAGGAAGCCGAGCTCACCCGCCCGTTCCATCGCCGAGGTGGGCCAGTAGGTCTCCTCCCACTCGTTGCGGTGGGGGTAGAGCTCGTTTTTCACCCAGGCCTGCATCGACTCGCGCAGGTCTTCGTGCTCCTGGCTGAAGATGAAGTGCCGGCGCCCTGCCGCGTGGTCGGGCTTGATGACGCTGGAGCCGTCTGGGGTCGCGGTCGCCACGGTTCCCTCCTCTGGTCGGTTGACCGGGGCGCTCCCGTGCCCGCCCCGAAGGCGAGTGGACAGTAGCACTTCCTACTTTCGACGAAGGCGGTGCCGCGAGGCCAGGCGCCCACGCGCCTAACCTGTGAGGGCATGGCCCGGTTCCGAGCCCTCGCCGTCCTCGTCGCCACCCTCGCGCTGCTCGCGGTGCCCGCGGCCGCCGATGCGCACAAAGGGCGGCCGATCTGCGACGGAAGACGGGCGACGATCGTCGGCACCGGCGGCGCCGACCACATCACCGGCACCAAGGGGCCCGACGCGATCGTCACCGGGCCCGGCGACGACGTCGTCCACAGCCGCGGGGGCGACGACCGGATCTGCTCCGGGGCGGGCGCCGACCGCGTCTTCGGCGGCCGCGGAAGCGACCGGATCTTCGCCGAAGGCGGGGCGGACCACGTCCGGGGCGAGCGCGGCAACGAGTACATCTCCGGTGGCGGGGGCCGGGATCATCTGGACGAGAACGCGGGCGACGGCACGGTCAAGGGCGGCTCGGGCCACGACGTGCTTGGCGGCGAACGCGGGATCGACACCCTCCTCGGCGGGGCCGGCGGCGACCACATCAGCGGTGGGATCGGCTGGGACACCCTGAGCGGCGGCGCCGGCCGCGACACGATCCTGCCCGAAAAGGGACACGACTCCGTGGACGGCGGCCGGGGCGTCGACACCGTCGACTACTCGACCGAACCGGCGGGCGTGGTGGTCGACCTGGCGGCGCACAGGAGCCTCGAGTCGGCCGGCCGCGACTCGTTGGCCTCGATCGAGAACGTGATCGGCTCGCGCTTCGCCGACAAGCTGATCGGCGACGCGGGTGCCAACGTCCTGCTCGGTGGCCCCGGCAGGGACAGTCTGAGGGGCGGCGGGGGCCACGACACCCCGCGGCAGTAAGTAGAACTTCCTACTTCCGATAACGCGCTATCGTTCCCGACCGCGATGGGTGCCGGGAGCTTCGACAAGGTCCTCTACGAGGTCTCAGGCGGCGTCGCCACGGTGACGCTGAACGACCCCGAGAAGCGCAACATGCTCTCGGGACAGATGCTCGCCGAGCTCGTCGCGGCGATGGAGATGGCGCGCGACGAGGAGGCGGTCAGGGCCGTCGTCCTCACCGGGGCCGGCGACCGGGTCTTCTGCGCCGGTGCCGACCTCGGCGGCTTCTCCGCCGACGCCTCCCTGATCGAGAAGCACTACGCCTCCGACCGCTTCCTCGAGTTCTTCCGCCTGATGCCGCGGCTCGGCAAGCCCTCGCTCTGCGCCGCCAACGGCCACGTCATGGCGGGCGGCCTCGGCCTCGCCCTCTCCTGCGACCTGGTGATCGCCAAGGAGGGCATCTCCTTCGCCACGCCGGAGATCGACGTCGGCGCCTTCCCCTACATGATCATGGCGCTGATCTACCGCGACGTCCCGCGCAAGAAGGTCAACGAGATGATGCTCCTCGGTGACCGGATGAGCGCCGCGGACGCCGTCACCCACGGGCTCGCCAACAAGGTGGTGCCGGCGGCGGAGTTCGACGCCGCGGTCGCCGACTGGGCCACCCGCCTCGCCTCCAAGTCGCCGCTCCTGATGAAGCTCGGCCACGACGCGATGTACCGCCAGGCCGACATGCCGGTCGACGACGCGCTCGAGTTCCTGCGCTCGCAGCTCTCGCTCACCTTCACCACCGAGGACATCCGCGAGGGCGTCGCCGCCTTCTTCGAGAAACGCGAGCCGAAGTGGAAGGGGCGGTGAGCGCGGTGCGATCAGCCGTGCGCGGCGATGATCGCGTCGATCTCCGCGAGGACCTTTCGCAGGCGAGGGGGAACGTCGACCTCTTCGAGCGCGATGTGATGCCCTTGGTAGCGGAGGTCGTAGAGGAAGCAGTCGGCGCAGCCACCGGGACCGGGCCCTGGGATCGAGCCGAGGTGAGCTTGGGCCAGGCTTCGCTGCAGGGAGCGGACGCTCCGGACCGCGAGGCGGAATTCGGCCCGGTGGCCGCTTCCCGAAGCCCCTTCGGTGGTGGCGGTCGCGAAGCGGCCGGGCCGGACCACGAGGGTCTGCGTGCTGGCGGCGATGCCACCGGTCCGCTTGTAGGCGAGCGTGAAGTCGTGGACCGGCGGCAGATCCGCCGAGGCCGCGGAGGCGCCGCAGGCGAGGAGCGCGAGCGCGGAGAGGATCGTCGCGGCGATGGAGCGCATCGGGGCCAGATTAGAGGACGGGAGGGGAACCGATGAGTGATCAGGACACCGAGAAGCGCCATCTGCTGCCGGGCACCGCGCCGCTCGCCGAGCTCACCGAGCAGCTGCACGAGCGACGCGCGGCGGCGCTCGGTGGCGGCGGGGAGGAGAAGATCGCCAAGCAGCACGAGCGCGGCAAGCTGACCGCCCGCGAGCGCATCGACCTCCTCGTCGACGCGGGCACCTTCGTCGAGCTCGGCCTCCACGGCCGCCCGCACTTCGCCCAGCGCGCGATGGACGGCGTGGAGGCGCCCGCCGACGGCGTCGTCACCGGCTGGGGCGACGTCGACGGCCGCCCCTGCTGCGTCGCCGCCTACGACTTCACCGTGATGGCGGGCTCGATGGGCATGACCGGCGAGCTGAAGGTAGGCCGCCTGCGCGAGATCGCGTTGCAGAAGCGCATGCCTTTCGTCTGGCTGCTCGACTCGGCCGGCGCCCGCATCCAGGAGGCGGCGGGGTCGCTCTTCGCCGGTTCCGGCTCGCTCTTCCGCGAGGAGGTCGAGATGTCGGGCGTGGTGCCGATGGTCGCCGCGATGATGGGGCCCTGCGCGGCGGGCACCGCCTACATCCCGGCGCTCGCGGACTTCGTGCCGATGGTCGCCGGCCAGGGCGCGATGGCGCTCGCTGGCCCGCACTTGGTGAAGGCGGTGACCGGCGAGGAGATCTCGATGGAGGACCTCGGCGGCGCCCGCGTCCACACCCGGATCAGCGGCGTCGGCGACCTCGAGGTGAAGGACGACGAGGAGTGCATCGCGGCGGTGAAGTCCTACCTCTCGTTCTTCCCGCCGAGCTGGGAAGAGAAGCCGCCGCTCGCGCCAAGCACCGACCCGGAGGACCGCATGTCGGAGAAGCTCCTCGAAATCGTGCCCGACTCCTCACGGAAGCCCTACGACATGTACGACGTGATCGGGGAGATCGTCGACGACGGCGAGTACTTCGACCTGAAGCCGAAGTTCGCCAAGAGCGTGATCACCTGCTTCGCGCGTTTCGGCGGCCGGCCGGCCGGGATCGTCGCCAACCAGCCGAAGCACCTGGCCGGGATCCTCGACAACGACTCCGCCGACAAGGCCGCCCGCTTCATCAACCTCTGCGATGCCTTCAACATCCCGCTCGTCTTCCTCCAGGACGTGCCCGGCTTCATGGTCGGCTCGAAGGTCGAGCACGCCGGGATCATCCGCCACGGCGCCAAGATGCTCTACGCGGTCAGCCGCGCGACCGTGCCGAAGGTGACCGTGATCGTCCGCAAGGCCTACGGCGCGGGCTACTACGTGATGTGCGGGAAGGCCTACGAGCCCGACCTGATCGTCGCCTGGCCGGGTGCCGAGATCTCGGTGATGGGCGCCGAGGGCGCGGTCAACATCATCGGCCGCTCGGCGATCGAGGCCGCCGACGATCCCGAGGCGACCCGGGAGGCGATGCTGGGGACGATCCGCCAGAACATCGACCCCTACATCTCGGCG
>DASZUW010000182.1:0-10294 GCA_035547475.1 Solirubrobacterales bacterium | reverse complement strand
AGGCGCCACGGCAAGCTCCTGAGCGTTGGGAGGGCATGAGGAAGACGCATGGAAGCGTGGAGTTCTCGCGCTCTTCGTCACGACTCCTCACCTCGGTCACCGATCCGTGGACCATCCGTCGCTCCCCGCGTCACCCGCCCGCCGCGTCCCTTGTACGTCCCTCGCCCGGGCCGCGTCCCTCGCGGCCCCTCACCCCCGCCGCACGCGGAACTGGCTCATCAGGCCGTGGTCCTCGTGGTCGAGCATGTGGCAGTGGACGACGAATTTGCCGGGGTAGTCGGTGAGGCGGCCGGCGACGAGGATGCGTTCGCCGGGGTAGATGAAGAAGGTGTCCTTGAGGCAGTCTTCCCAGGGGGGCGGGGGATGGCCGTCGCGGGAGAGGAGGTACCAGGAGGTGTGGTGGAGGTGCATGAGGTGGGCGACGGAGGTCTTGTTGTGGAGCTCCCAGGTGACGGTGGCGCCGAGGGGGGCTGAGGTGTCGCAGTAGGAAGGGTCGAAGCTCTTGCCGTTGATGAGCCAGGTGGTCTTGAAGATGCCGCCGACGGTGATGGTCCAGGTGTGGTCGGGGCGGTGGCTCACTCGTTTCGTCCAGGACGGGAGGGGGCGGAGGCGGGCAGGGACGCGGCTCGAGTCGGGGACGCGGGCGGAGTCGACGCGGAACTGCATCAGCGGGCCGTCGTAGGTGTGGGAGCCGAGGGGGTCGCGGCCGGGTCGGCGGCCGGCGCTCCGTAGCTCGACCGTGCCGCCGCGGGCGGCGGCGAAGTCGACGATCACCTCGACGCGCTCGGCGGGGCCGAGGAGGATGCGGGAGCGCCGGACCGGGCGCGGCATGAGGCCACCGTCGGCGCCGATCTGGAGCATCGAGGCGCCACCGGAGAGGTAGAGGTCGTAGGCGCGGAACTGGGAGATGTTCAGGATCCGCAGTCGATAGCGGCGGGCCGCGACGCGGTGGTGGGGGCGGAAGGCGCCGTTGACGAGAACCTTGCCGCCGCTGACCCCGTCGTCGGGCGGGCGCAGATCGGTGAACGGGTCGGTGAGCTGGTTGTGGCGGCCGAAGGTGCGGTCGGCGATCGTCAGCGCCAGGTCGTGGTCGCCGTGGGGCAGCGGGAGCGACGCCTCGAAGTCGTCGTCGACGATGAACATCCCGGCGAGGCCGTGCCAGGCGTGCAGCGCGGTGCGGTCGAGGCGATGGTCGTGGTACCACTTGAACGCGGCGCGTTCGGGGTGGCCGTCCTCGGTCAGGTCGTACACGTACCGTTTGCTCTCGCCGGGGCGGATCAGGAGGTCGTTGCCGGAGGCGCGCGGCGAGAGGTCCCGGGCGATGTCGCAGTAGGCGGAGAAGGGCTGGGCGCCGGTGAGCCCGCCCGGCTGGCCGTCGAACTGGGTGCGGTTGTGGCCGCCGTGCAGATGGACGGTGAGCTCGCCGACCGAGCGCGGCAGCTCGTGGTGGAAGGTGACCTCGGTGCGCTCGCCGGCGGGGCGGCGGATCGTCGGCCCGGGGAAGCTGCCGCCGAAGGTCCAGAGGCGGGTCTTGCGCCCCGGGAGGATCCGCTGCTCGGCGACGCGGATCGGGATGTCGATGCGCGCGCCGGTCAGCTCGGGCGGGATCGGCAGCGGGTCGCGGAAGGGCACCGCCGCCTGGGCAGCCTCGCCTTCCAGGAAGGAGAGCGCGCGCGAGACCCCGCCGCCCGGCAGGGCGAGGATGAGCGCGCCGCCGCCCAGGGCGCCGAGGAAGGCTCGGCGCCCCAGGCGCGGCGGGTCCTGTGCGCGGTGCTCGGTCAGCTCACTGCGTCGCGGGCGGCAGGACCTTGATCGAGCCCTGCATGAACGCGTGGACGGCGCAAATGAAGTAGAGCGTCGTCCCGGCCTTCGCGCTCACCGGCTGTTCGAACGATTCGCCCTTCTTGCCGAAGAAGTAGGAGTCGCCCTTCTTCTTCACCGTGCCCATCGTGTCCCAGCCCGGCTTGCCGGCCTTCACCAGCGGGTTTTTCGGCGCTTCTTCGCCCTTCAGGCCGTACCAGCCGGCGATCCCCATGCAGATCTTGCCCGGCGTGAAGCAGGTCTTGCGCTGCTTCGCCGTCTTCGGCAGCGAGGACTTCGTCACCAGCGAGAACGTGTGGGGGCCGGTCATGCTCGGCATCGTGTCGTTCACGATCCGCAGCTCTTCGCCTTCGTGGACGGTCTTCGGCCCGAAGAAGCCCATCTTCTTGCCTTCCATCTTGATTTCGATCGTCGTCACCGCTTCCGCGGATTCGCCGGGTTCGGCGGCCGAGGCGGTCGGGACGAGCAGCGCCAGGAAAGCGACCAGCGCGACGAGCGGGACGCCGGCAAGAGCGGCCCGGGACTTCTTCAACTTCATCAATTCACCCTTTCTGGGGGATTTCGAGACGTGTGGCGCCCGCAGCCTCCCATCACGCGGACTTTCACGCATCCCCAATATTCAGGTGCGGATTTCCGATCTGGTCGCCGCCGGGCGCGCCCGGCGCGTGGCTCGACGAAGCGTCCAGAGACCTAAAGCCACGCCCCCGGCTGACGATGACAGCGAGTGATGTCAAGGTCACGGTCGCAGAAGGGAACGGCCGCATCTCCGCGGCCGATGCCGCCGGAGGAGCTCGCGGGGCCCGCGGGGGAGGACCGCCGCAGGCTCGGCGAGACGCTGAAGGAGCGCGTCGAGGAGGTGATGGAGCTGGCCGCGCCGCGGCGCTCGCGGCCGGGCCACGAGGTCGAGGCCGTCGCCGAGGAGAGCTTCGTGCGCCTCGCCCGCGACTCGACCCTGGTGGTCGCGCGCTGGATCGCCGGCGAGGACATCGAGGTGGTGATCGAGGCCGGGCGAGAAAGCTGGGAGATCTTCGGCGAGCTCGCCGTCCACGGAGCCGCGTCGCTGGACGAGGTCACGCACCGCTATTTCCGCTGGCGCAACGCGATGGCGAAGGTGCTGCGGCGCTCCGCCGCGGAGCTCGAGGTCGAGCCCGACGCCCTCGCCGCCGCGCTCAGCATCCTGCAGATGAGCCTCGAGTTCAGCCTCGTGCGGATGTGCGAGTGCTTCGAGGAGGAGCGCGCCCGCACCGACGAAGAACTGCAACGGCGCGACGCCGAGCTCGCCTTCCTCGCCACCCACGACTCGCTCACCGGCCTGCCCAACCGCACCCTGATCCTCGACCGCACCGAGCAGATGCTCGCCCGCTCGCGCCGCGAGCACAAGCCCGCCGCCGCCCTCTTCATCGACCTCGACAACTTCAAGGACATCAACGACACGCTCGGCCACACGATCGGCGACGAGCTGCTGCAGGCGGTGGCGGCGCGGCTCGGCGGGGCGACGCGCGAGTCCGACGCGCTCGGCCGGCTCGGCGGCGACGAGTTCGTCGTCATCTCCGAGGAGCTGTCGCTGGCCGCCGGCCCGGAGCTGGTCGCCGAACGCCTGCTCGACGCCCTCTCCCACCCCTTCATCATCGGCGCCGACAAGACCCGCGTCACGGTGCGCGCCAGCATCGGCATCGCGATGGCCGAGGAGACCACCGCCGAGGAGCTGCTGCGCCACGCCGACATCGCGATGTACCGGGCGAAGTGGGAGGGCCGCAACCGCTACGCGGTCTTCGAGACCGGCATGCAGGAGAAGATGCGCAGCCGGCTCGAACTGGAGATGGACCTGCGCGAAGCGCTCGCCCAGGACCAGTTCTTCCTCGTCTACCAGCCGACGATCGACCTGGCGACGATGCGGCCGCGCGGGGTCGAGGCGCTGCTGCGCTGGCGCCACCCGGAGCGCGGCGTGCTGCGCCCCGACGGCTTCCTGCCGCTGCTGGAGGAGACCGGCATGATCGTCGAGGTCGGCCAGTGGGTGCTCGAGCAGGCCTGCCTCCAGGCCGCCGCCTGGCGCGAGGCCGGCCACGCGATCTCGATGGCGGTCAACGTCTCCGCGCGCCAGCTCGACACCGACCAGATCACCGGCGAGATCGAAGCGGCCCTGCGGCTGAGCCGCCTGGAGCCGCGCGCGCTGGCGATCGAGGTGACCGAGACGACGCTGATGCGCGACGCCGAAGCGACGGCGCGGCGGCTCGAAGAGATCAAGGGCCTCGGCGTGCGGATCGCGATCGACGACTTCGGCACCGGCTACTCCTCGCTCGGCCACCTGCAGCGCTTCCCCGTCGACGCGCTGAAGATCGACCGCTCCTTCATCACCGGCCTGCGCGACAACCGCGAGGGCGAGACACTCGTCCACTCGCTCGTGCAGCTCGGCAAGGCGCTCTCGATCGAGACCTTCGCCGAGGGCATCGAGCAGTTCCACGAGCTCTCGCTGCTCCAGCGCGAGGACTGCGACAGCGGCCAGGGCTTCCTCTTCGCCCGCCCGCTCGACGCCCGTGAGACCGAGGTCTTCCTGCGCGAGTGGCGCAACGAGCTGCCCCCCTCAGCGCCCGCCCGGTGAGCGCGCCGTCGCCGCGTGCCAGACGCCGACGTCGCGCAGCCCCTCCCCCTTCGTCTGCCCCGACCGGCGGTCGCCGCCGAAGGTGTAGAGCGGCCGGCCGCGGTAGGTGACCTGCGTCGCCCCTTCCGGGCGCTTCACGGTCCCGAGCTTCACCGGCCCCTTGGGGACGACCCCGGCGGCGACGGTGAGCGGGTGCCAGATCGCCGTGCAGCCGCTGCTCGCGGTGCAGATGAACTTGCCGTGCTTCTCGACGCTCAGGCTGTAGAGGGTGCGCCCGCGCGTCGTCGTGAGCAGGGTGCGCCCGCCGACCGTGGCCAGCTTGACGACCGTCTTCGGCCCCTTGCCGCCGCCGGTGCCCGCGCCGCCGCCGCCCGTTTCGCCCGGGTAGCCGGGATAGGCGCCGGCCGGGGTGGTGCCGGGCGACGGCGTGCCCGTCGGCGTCGTCGCTTCGGCGGTGGAGAAGGTGCGGTCGGCGCTGAAGCCGGTGCCTTCGACCGAGTTCGTCGAGACCAGGCGGTAGTGGTAGGTGATACCCGGTTGGAGGCCGGTGATCTGCTGGGACACCGAGGTGGCGAGAGCGGAGCCCGCGTCGGCGTCGGGCATCGGCACGCTGGTGCCGTAGGCGGTCGTGGTGCCGTACTCGAAGTGGTAGGTGGTGCTCGCCCCGGCGCCGCCGTAGTTGTAGACGGTGCCGGTGAGTTCGAAGCCGCTCGCGGTCCGGTTCGCGCCGCCGGCGACCGGCGGGTAGAGGACGGCGGCGGCCGCGCCGCCCGGAAGCGCGAGCGCGGCGATGGCGGCGAGGAGGGCGATGGCGAGCGGAGCGCGGGCGCCGTGCCCCTTGCGGCGCCTGCCGGCCCCGTCTCGTTCCCTGGTCCCGAACATCCTCATCGTCCCTCCTCGCTGTCGCCGGCCCTGCCGCGGGCCTTTCGCGAGTGCCTACGGCCGCCGCGGCGCCGAGGTTCAATGGCCGCCCGGAAAGTTGCTCGGGTGGCGCGAGGGTCCGTCCCGCCGCCCTACCCTTCCGCCGTCCGCACCCGCAGCAGCCGCGCCATCGGCGCCGGCAACCACCAGTTCCAGCGTCCGAACAGGGCGACCGCGGCGGGGACCAGGAGGGAGCGGATGATCGTCGCGTCGATGAGGATGCCGGCGCCGAGGCCGGTCGCGATCATCTTCACCTGGACCTCCGGCGCGGTCGCCATCGAGACGAAGCCGAGGAAGAGGATCAGGGCGGCGCTGGTGACCAGGCGGCCGGTGCGGCCGATGCCCTCCACGACTGCCTCGTCGGTCGAGGCGCCGCGGTCGCGCGCCTCGCGCATGCGGGCGAGGATGAAGACCTCGTAGTCCATCGAGAGACCGAAGAGGAAGGCGAAGACGATCACCGGGAGCCAGGAGGGGACCGATTCGGTCCCGGCGATGCCCCAGAGGAGCCGCGAGCCGTGGCCCTCCTGCCAGATCAGCACGAGGACGCCCCAGGCCGCGGCGACGCTGGCGACGTTCAGCAACACCGCCTTCGCCGGCAAAAGCACCGAGCGGAAGGCGCGGGCGAGGAGGAGGAAGGTGAGCAGCGCCATCACGCCGACCATCAGCGGGAAGCTGCCGTAGACCGCGTCGATGAAGTCGGCGTTCTCGGCGACGATGCCGCCGACCTCCGAGCCCGGGAGGGCGGCGTGGGCGGCGTCGCGGACCGCGTGCGCCGTGCCTTCCGAGTCGGTTTCCGGGAAGGCGTCGACGATGCGCCGTCCGCCGCGTTCCCAGGCCGGGCCGGCCGGGGCGACGGCGCCGGTCACGCCTTCGACACGTTCGAGGGACGCGGGGAGCGCGGCGGCGCCCCCCGGATCGGCGAGGACCTCCACCGGCGAGAGCGCGCCGGAACCGATCCCCGCCGCCTCCAGCTGCCGCAGGCCTGCCTCGGCCCGGCCGCCCTTGCTGATCGAGTTCGGGTTGCCGTCGGCGGCGCCCATGTGGATCGAGGCGGCGGCGACGAGGAGCGCGCCGAGCACCGCGACCGCGCTCACCGCGGCGAGCGCCCGATGGCGCACGACCAGCCCTGCCCAGGCGGTCCAGGAGCGGCTCGCGCGGTCGTCGCTGCGGACGTGCGGCCAGTCGAGCCGCTCGCCGAACGCGGCGAGGACGATCGGCACGAGCGTGATCGCCACGGCGACGCTCACCAGCGGGATCAGCATCCCCGCGTAGCCGACGCTGGCCAGGAACGGCACCGGCAGGACGACGAGGCTGAGCAGGCCGATCCCGACCGTGGTGCCGCTGAAGACGACGGCGCGACCCGCCCGTTCCATCGTCCGCACGATCGCCTCCTCGCCGCGATGGCCGTGGGCGCGCTCCTCGCGCCAGCGGACGACGATCAGCAGCGTGTAGTCGATCGCCACGCCGAGCCCGACGAGGGCGATCAGGAAGGTCGCGATCGGCGAGATCGGGGTGATCGCGGTCAGCCCCCAGGCGGCGAGGAAGCTGATCATTATCGACACCAGCGCGACCAGCAACGGCACGAAGGCCATCAGCGAGGCGAAGACGAAGGCGAGCACGACGAGCGCGCCGAGGCCGCCGACCAGCGCCTCGGCGAGGAGGCCCATCCCGCCGCCGCCGCCGGTTTCGGCGGAGAGGGCGTTCAGCCCGGTGAGCCGCACCGGCGCGCCCGCGACGGTCTCGCGGCGGAGCGCCGCGGCGAGGGCTTCGGCGGTTTTCGAGTCGCCGCCGAACCCGCCCCCTTTTGCTTTCGGCGGGTAGGCGACGACGAAGGTGGTGTGACCGTCGGCGGAGACGAAGGCACGCGAGCCGGTCGAGGCGAAGGAGGCGGTGCGCGTGTCCGGCACCGCCTCCTCGATCTCGCGTTCGACCGCCGCGAGTTCGCGGCTCACCCCCGGCGCGCCGACCCCGACGCCCGCCGGCAGCTTCACCACCGCCAGCAGCGGCGCGACGTTGCCGCCGTTGCCGAACTTCGCCGCGATCGCTTCGTTGGTCTCGAATCCTTCGCGCCCCGGCACCGAGAATTCTTCGCTGAAGGATTCGTTCGCCTTGCCGACGGTGGCGATGCCGACGATCGTCAGCACCACCCAGAAGGCGACGACGAGGCGTCGGTGCGCGAGGACGAAGCGGGTGAGCGCGCTCATTTCGGCTCCCCCTCGTCACCGAGGACCGAGCGGCGGCGGTGGTACTCGTCGTCGTCGATCTCGCCGCGGGCGAAGCGGTGGTCGAGCACCTCGGCGGCGCTCTGGGGGCGGCCGTGGTAGCCGGGCCCGCCGCGCCAGGGGCCGCCCCAGCGGCCGCGGCGGAAGAGCCAGACGACGAAGACGACGACGGCGATCCAAAAGAGCGGGAAGAAGAGGAACCACGGGCCGCCCCAACCGTGGTGCCAGCAGTCGGCAAGGGGCGCGAGCGCGCCGGACAGCAGGGTCATCTCGGGTCCTTTCGGGTGGGGGAAACGATGGCCCTGATGCTCCGGCGCGGCGCCTCATCTGTCGTCGGGCGGGCGCGGTGACCTGGGGTGGTCCGTGCGGGGGCGGCGGCGCGCCCGGCGTACCGCGGTCGCGGTAGGCGCCGCTACCGCGGCCGGCCGTCGAACCTGGCGCGGTCCCGATCTACGCTGTCGGGGTGTCCGCGATCGCGTCGCCCAGGGCCCGCCGGTCGGGCCGCCCCTGGTGCTCCTGGCGCGGCCGCGACGCCGTCGTCGCGCTGGGCGTGCTGGCGATCCAGGTCGGGGCGACCCACGCTGCGGCGCGCCACCAGCCCGACCGCGCGGCGCTCGACGCCTGGGGCTACGCCCTCCTCGCCGCCGGCCCCGCCGCGCTCCTCTTCCGCCGCCGGTGGCCGCTCCAGGTCCTCGGCTTCGTCTTCGCCGCGACCCTCGCCTACTGGCTGCTCGACTACCCGCGCGGGCCGAACTTCGTCGCCCTGATCGTCGCCTTCGTCACCGTCGCGATGCGCGGCTACCGCTGGGTCGCCTGGGGGACGCTGGCGGTCGGCTACGTCGGCTTCCTCGGGCTCGGGGCGCTCACCGGGGTCGACGAGCCGCGCCTCGGCGACGCGATCGGGCTCGCCGCCTGGCTCTTGGCGCTCGCCGCGGTGACCGAGCTGGTGCGCTCGCGACGGCTGCGGGCGCGCGAGGCGCGGCGCACGCGGCGCCAGGAATCGCTGCGCCGGGTCGGCGAGGAGCGGCTGCGCATCGCCCGCGAGCTCCACGACGTCCTCGCCCACAACGTCTCGCTGATCAACGTGCAGGCGGGCGTCGCCCTCCACCTGCTGCAGAAGGGCGACGGCGGGGCGACCGACGTCGAGCCGGCCCTGACGGCGATCAAGCAGGCGAGCGCCGAGACCCTGCGCGAGATGCGCTCCGTCCTCGGCACCCTGCGCCAGGCCGACGAGGAGGCGCCGCGGGCGCCCGAACCGGGGCTCGCCGACCTCGGGGCGCTGGTGGGACGGATGCGCGACGCGGGGGTCGCGGTGGACCTGACCGTCACGGGCGAGCGCCGCGACCTGCCCGGCTCGGTCGACCTCGCCGCCTACCGGATCGTCCAGGAGGCGCTCACCAACGTGGCGCGCCACGCGCCGGGACAGCCCGCGCGGGTCCAGGTGGCCTTCGACGACGCGGGCCTCACGATCGCCGTCGCCAACCCGACCGCCGCGGGCCCCGCGGGCGACCCGGAGCCGGGCAACGGCATCGTCGGCATGCGCGAGCGCGCGAGCGCACTGGGCGGCACCCTGGAGGCGCGGCGCGGCGCCGACGGCGTCTTCACCGTGCGCGCGCGGCTGCCGGTGGAGGCCGGGCGGTGATCCGCGTCGCGCTCGTCGACGACCAGGCGCTGGTCCGCGCCGGCTTCCGCGCCCTCCTCGACGCCGAGGACGACATCGAGGTCGTCGGCGAGGCGGGCGACGGGGCCGAGGCGCTGCGCCTGGTCGCGGCCGAGCGCCCGGACGTCGTCCTGATGGACATCCGGATGCCGGAGATGGACGGCCTCGAGGCGACGCGCCAGATCGCCGCGGACCCGAGCCTCGCCGGCGTCCACGTCGTCATCCTCACCACCTTCGAACTCGACGATTACGTCTTCGAGGCCCTCCGCGCCGGCGCCGCGGGCTTCCTCGTCAAGGACACCGAGCCCGCCGACCTCGTCGCCGGGGTCCGCATCGTCGCCGGCGGCGACGCCCTCCTCTCCCCCGGCGTCACCCGCACCCTCATCGCCGAGTTCGCCGCCCGCTCCACCCGTCCCCCCGGCTCCGCCCTCCTCGACGACCTCACCGCCCGCGAGCGCGAAATCACCGCCCTCGTCGCCAAAGGCCTCTCCAACGACCAGATCGCCGCCCACTTCGTCCTCAGCCCCGCCACCGTGAAGACCCACGTGAACCGCGCGATGATGAAGCTAGGCGCCCGCGACCGCGCCCAACTGGTCGTCGTCGCCTTCGAATCGGGCCTGGCCCGACCAGGCTGGGCCGGACCGCCGTCGGAGTGAGAGGCCCGGCTCCGGCCGGGTGCGGCGGGACGGCCGAGGGACGCGGCCCTCTCGGCCACGACCCGGGTCGGCTGTGGCCGTGGCCGAGAGGGCCGGGTCCGTGGGGAGCGACAGATGGTTCACGAGACCGTCAGCGACGTGAGGCGTCGTCACGAAGACGCCGGGAACTCCACGCTTCCTCCCGTCCTCCTCATGCTTCCCCACCACTCAGGACTTTGCTGTGGAGCGAACCTCTCGCCATGCGAGAGAAAGGCTCCACAGGCGCAGGGCCCGATGTTGATGGGCCGAAAAGTGCGCTATATCGTGGTTTTTCGGCCCATCAACATCGGGGCCACATGAGGCTGTGACGGGACCGTGGAGTTCGTCACGGACCCCCGCCCCCAGTTTCACGAAAGCCTCACGTCCTGGGCGCCCC
>DASZUW010000181.1:0-4117 GCA_035547475.1 Solirubrobacterales bacterium | reverse complement strand
CCGCATCCCGACGGTCGGACGCTCGCGTGGTGTCTCCTGACCGTCCGAACCCTTGCCTCCCCCCCGCCGGGCCCCACGTCCTGGGCGCCTCATGGGGGTCACAGCCTGCCAGGACCCCCATGAGGCGCCCAGGACGGGCCTGCGGCATCCCGAAGCGCTGTGGACGGCCCGAGCCCCCCGTCCCTAGGCCGCAGCCCGCACCGCCGCCTCCGCCTCACCGGCCCCGACCGCCGAGGCCGGGCGCCAGAGGGCGTCGGAGCCCTTCGGCTCCATCACCAGCTCGCCGGTCTCGACCGCGGCGATGAGTTCGCGCTCGGCGGCATGCTGGTCGGGGTCCTCGAGGTCGGAGGGCCGCATGATCGAGGCGACCTCGGCGGTGGTGAGGCCGATCGGGTAGGCGAGCACGGCGTCGGCGGCGCGTTCCGGAGCGGGGCGGCGCTCCAGGGTCGGGTCGAGGTTGGCCAGGGCGTTGTCGTAGGACTCGAAGGGCTGGAAGCCGCCGACCTCGAGCCAGCGGCCGTCGGGCGTCTCGAAGATCACCGAGGGCGCCGTGTAGCGGACCGGGCCGTCGGCTTCGGAGTGGCGGTTCTGGACGTGGGTCGGGCGGCCCTCGGCGGAGCGGGTCCGCGCCTTGTCCTCCTCGTAGAGGGCGACGATCGCCGGGTCGTCGATGCGGGCGACCACCGCCGCCGCGTCGAGCCCCTCGACGCTCGCGAGCGCCTCGCGCAGGTGGTCGTCGTCGTCCAGCAGACCGGGCGTCGTGAACTGCATCAGCTGGATCGCGCGCAGCGCCGCGTAGCCGAGCTCCATCGACTCCTCGCGGGCGGCGATGATCGCGCGGCAGGCGCGGGTGCTGGGGGCGATCCGCGCCTTCACGCCGCTGCCGAACGGCATCCCGAAGCGCCGCTCGAACTTGCGGTGGCCGGCCGCCATGCGGGCCGCGGTGTAGCCCGCCTGCTCGTAGCGCTCGGCAGTCTCCGAGAGCCCGATCATCACCAGCCGCCAGTCGAGCTGGTCGCCGAAGCGCCAGCGCAGCCGCGCGATCGCGGGGCGCGACGAGTAGGCCCAGGGGCAGGCTGGGTCGGAGAAGTGCCAGGCGACGATCCGGTCCACTTACGGAAGGTTAGTGAACCCGGACCGTCGGCTGGCGGGCGTCCACTATTTCGCTTGCGTCACCGCGATCGCGACGGTCACCGAGCCGCCCGCGGCGCAGCGCGGGCTGCCGATCACCTTCGCGCCGATCGTCTGCGTCGCGCCGGCCGCGGCGAGGCCGATCGGGCTCGTCTGGCCGCCGGAGCCGATCACGCCCGAGGGGTTTTCGCCGTTCGGTTCGAAGGCGCTGAGGACGAGCGGCGCGCCGCCGCCCCACTCGGTGCCGTTCACCAGCGGCACGACCTGGACGCGGCACGTTTCGGTGCCCGAGCGGGCGAGGTTCGCGCTGCGCGCTTCGACGCTCATCAGGTAGACGACCCCCGCCGCCGGCGTGAACGTGATCGGCGTCGGGAAGCTGACCGGGACGGCGCTCGGCCCGTTCACGGCGACCGGGGAGCTCGTCGCGGTGGCGACGACGTTCGTCCCCGCGGCGAGCTTGCCGAAGGTCACGGCGCCTTCGCGGATCTTCGCCGTCGTCACGGCGTTTTCGCGGATTTTCGCCTGCGTGACCGCGTTCGCCTTGATCTTCCCCGCCGTCACCGCGTTCGGCTTCAGCTTGCCGGTGCCGACCTTGCTCGCGTGGTGATTCTTCGCCGCCCAGACGGCGCCGCCGCCCAGGGCGAGGAACAGCGCCAGGGTCGCGATCACGTTGGCGTAGGTGAGCCGCCGTAGAACTGCGCGCATCATCTCTGTCCTCCTCGAGGTCGTTTCTCCCGTTAACCGTTCGACCTCGGCTATGGTTCGCCTTCTGACCCGAGCGATGGGGCTCGCTCCATAACCGCGGCGCGACCGCTGATGGCTCCTACCGATGTCGACACGGCGCGTAGGAGGCTGCGGACTTGGGACAGAGACGATTCGATCGCCGGGAGCTGGGAGCGATCTACGCGGGCGGCGTGATCGGCGCGCTGGCGCGGGTCGGCCTGGCGGAGGCGCTGCCGCACGGGGTCGGATCGTGGCCGTGGGCGACGTTCGTCGTGAACCTGGTCGGCGCCGCGCTGCTCGGCTGGTTCGTGACCCGGCTGGGGGAGCGCCTGCCCCCCTCGCAGTACGGGCGCCCGTTCCTCGGGACCGGGATCTGCGGCGCGCTGACCACGTTCTCGACCCTGCAGCTGGAGCTCTTCGAGATGCTCGAAGCGGGCTGCGTGGGGCTGGCGGCGGGCTACGCGGCGGCGACGCTCGCGGGCGGCTTCGCCTGCGTGCACCTGGGGACGGCGGCGACGCGGCGCGCGAGGGTGCTGCGGTGACGGCGCTCGCCTGGGTCGCGGTGGCGGCGCTCGGCGGCGCGATGGCGGTCGCGCGCTTCCTCGTCGAGGGCGCCGTGGCGGGGCGCGCCGACGGCGACTTCCCGCTCGGCACGCTCGCGGTCAACCTCAGCGGCGCGGTCGTGCTCGGCATCCTCGCCGGCGCCGCCCTGTCGGGCACCGCGTACACGATCGTCGCCGGCGGCGGCGTCGGCAGCTACACGACGTTCTCCACCTGGATGCTCGAGTCCCACCGGGCGGGCGAGGACGGCGACGCGCTCGTGCTGTGGGCGAACCTCGCGGTGTCGCTGGTCGCGGGGCTGGCGGCGGTCGCGCTCGGGCACTGGATCGGCGGGCTGGCGTGAGGCAGCTGCGGCTTCAGTTCGGCGAGCGCGACCGCTGTGGCGAGGGGCCGCTCGAGGCGGCGGTGATGGACGCCTGCGCGCGGCGCGGCGTGCGGGCGGCGGCGTCGATGCGCGGGGTCGAGGGCTTCGGCGCGAAGCACCGGCTGCGCACCGATCGGCTCCTGTCGCTGTCGGAAGACGCGCCGCTCGTGGCGGTGGCGGTGGGGGAGGACGAGGTGGTCGCGGCGCTCGCGGGGGAGGTGCGGGCGATGGCGGGCGCGGGACTCCTCGTCGGCGGCCCGGCGCAGGCGAGCGACCGCGCCGAGCGGGTGAAGGTGAGCGTGTGGGGGCCGCGGAGCGGGCCGACGGCGCCGCACCTGGGGGCGGTGGCGGCGCTCCGCCGGCACGGCGCCGCCGCGGCGAGCGTGCTGCTCGGCGTCGACGGGGTCCTCGACGGCACGCGGCGGCGCGCCCGGTTCCTGGCGGCGAATCGCGGCGTGCCCGCGGTGACGGTCGGGGTCGGGAGGAGGGCGGCGATCGACGCGGCGCTGGCGGAGCTCGACGGCGCCGCGCCGCTGGTGACCGTCGAGCCCGTGGAGCTCTTCCGCCTCATCGGGACGGAAGGGCTCCACGGCGGCGCGGCCGTGGAGCGAGGCTCGGGCATGGACCGACCGAAGCTCGGCGGCGGCGCGACCCGCGTCACGCTCGTCACCTCCGCGGTCGCCTCGCGCGGCGCGCACCCCGCCTACCTCGAATTCATCCACCGGCTGCGGCGCGAGGGGGCGGCGGGGGCGACGGCGCAGCGCGGGGTCTGGGGGTTCCGCGGGGACGGGGGGCCGCGCGGGGACCGGGTGCTCGCGTTGCGGCGCGACGTGCCGGTGATCGTCGAAGTCGTCGACGCTCCCGAGCGCGCCGCGCGGTGGCTCGAGTTGGCGCTCGAAGCGGGCCGCGAGGGCGATCTCGTCTACGTCGAGCCGGTCGCCGAAGCGCTCGCCTTGCGCTGAGAAGGAGTCGCAACTTGCGGGCGGAAAAAGCGCTCTTTGCGGGGCTTTTCCCGACGCGATGCGGAACGATCCGGTTACGACAGACGTCCGGTGCGTTCCCTACCTTGGGTCGGGAGATGGCCGAGCAGACGCAGATGGACAGTCTCCTGGGCGACGATCCCGCCTTCGCTCCGGTCGAGCCCGAGCCCGCCCCGGTGCCGATCGCCGAGCCGGCCCCCGCCTTCGAAGCGGGAGCGCCGCCGCCGATCACCGCCGCGGAGGCCGGATACGTCGAGCCGGAGCTCGCGCCGCCCGTCGAGGAGGCCGTCGGGGGCGCGGCGCGGATCGCGATCCGCGACCTCGAGGACGGACAGCGGGTGCGCGGCGTCTACGCGGT
>DASZUW010000180.1:0-6464 GCA_035547475.1 Solirubrobacterales bacterium | reverse complement strand
CAGCGCCGCGACGACGAGGCAGACGACGGCCACCGCGACCAGCGCCAGCTCGAAGGCCCCGGCGTAATCGCCGTCCGGGCCGATCGCGCCGTAGAAGATCGCGCCGATCGCGGCGACCCCGATCGTGTTGCCGACCTGCTGGGCGGTCGAGAGGACGCCGGACGCGGCGCCCGCGTGCCGCGGGTCCATCGCCCCGACCACGGTGCCGACCAGCGGCGCGGTCAGCAGCCCCATGCCGATGCCGTCGACGGCGAGGGCCGGGACGAGGAGGAGCGGCGAGCCGCCGGTGCCGATCGCGCCGACGGTCAGCGCCAGGCCGGTGAGCGCGGCGGCGCGCACCACCCCGCCCGCCGCCAGCACCTGGCGGCCGAACCGCGGCGCCAGCGCTTCGGCGCCCGCCGAGGCGACCAGGTAGCCCGTCGCCAGCGCGGTGAAGACGAGGCCGGAGTCGAGCGCGCTGAGGCCGCAGCCCTCCTGCAGGTAAACGGCGAGGACGAGGAAGAACGACGCCATCCCGGCGTAGAAGACGACCGAGGTGAGGACGCCGACGGTGAAGGCGCGCTCGCGGAAGAGGTCCGGGTGGACGAGCGGGGCGCCGCCGCTCGCGGCGAGGCGACGCTGGCGCAGGGAGAAGGCGAGCGCCAGCGGCACCGCGGCGGCGAGGCAGGCGAAGGTCCAGGCGGGCCAGCCCTGGCGGCGCCCTTCGATCAGCGGCAGGACGATCGCGACCAGGGTCGCGCCGGCCAGCGCCGCGCCGAGGAAGTCGAGCCGCCGCGAGCCCTCGGCGCGCGACTCGGCGATCGCGTGCGGCGCCGCGACCAGCGCCGCGATCCCGATCGGCACGTTCACCAGGTAACAGGTGCGCCAGTCGAGGTCGAACGCGTTCAGCGCGATCAGCGCGCCGCCGATCAACTGGCCGCCGGCGGCCGCCAGGCCCATCGTGATGCCGTAGGTGGTGACGGCGCGGGCGCGCTCCTCGCCGGCGAAGGTGACGCCGATGATCGACAGCACCTGCGGGGCGAAGAGGGCGGCGCCGATCCCCTGCGCGACGCGGCCGAGGAGGAGCACCTCGATCCCGGGCGCGGCGCCGCAGAGCGCCGAGGAGGCGGTGAAGAGCGCCAGCCCGACCATGAAGAGGCGGCGCCGGCCGCAGAGGTCGCCGAGCCGGCCGCCCAGGATCAGGAGCGAGGCGATCGCGATCGCGTAGGTCGCGACGACGAGCTGGATCTGGGAGTCGGTGGCGCCGAGGTCGGCCTGGGTCGAGGGGATGGCGACGTTGACGATGAAGAAGTCGAGGACGAAGACGAAGGTGCCGGCCATCAGGACGGCCATCGTCAGGGCGCTCGAGCGGGCTTGGTTGGCGATCGATTTCATGGCGGGCAGGTTGCCCCCCGGCGACCGCCGCGTCGATTACCCGCGGGGTAATGCGGAGCGCGGCGCGAAGGCGCGGCAGGCGGCCGCGGTGGCGTCGTCGGCCGGGAAGAACGACTCGATCGAGAGCTCCGCGACGGTCACGTCGAGCGCCGTGCCGAAGGTGGAGATGGTGCCGAAGAAGCTCAGCTCCGTGCCGTCCTGCGCGCGGATCCGGAACGGGACGAAGATGTCGTGGGCGGCGGTGACGGTGGCCTCGTCGACTTCCTCGCCGGGATAGCCGCGCAGCTCCTCCAGCAGCGCCGCGAGCGCCGGGTCGCCGCTCACCCGCGCGTGGCGCTCGAGCCGCGCGAGGATGTGGTGGCGCCACTCGCCGAGGTTCAGCATCCGCGGTGGCAGGCCTTCGGGGTGCAGCGAGAGGCGCAGCGCGTTGACGGGCGGCTCCAACAGGTGCGGGGCGACGCCGGCGGTGATCAGTCCCAGGCCGCGGTTCGCGGTGACCAGCTCCCAGTGGCGGTCGACGACCAGCGCCGGGTAGGGATCGTGGCCGGCCAGCACCTGGTCGATCGCCGCGCGCACCGGCTCCAGGTCGGGGTCCTCGTAGGCGAGCTCGCGGTACTCCGGCGCGTAGCCGGCGGCGATCAGGAGTTCGTTGCGATCACGAAGGGGCATTTCGAGGTTGGCGGCGAGGCCGATGACCATCTCGCGGCTGGGCTTCGAGCGCCCCGTCTCGAGGAAGCTGATGTGGCGGGCCGAGACGCCCGCCTCCAGGGCCAGCTCGAGCTGGCTGCGCCGGCGCCGGCGGCGCCACTCGCGCAGCAGCGGCCCGACGCCGGTCGGGGGCGCGGTCGCGACCTGGGACGACATCACCGCCAGGGTACCCGGGCGCGCGCCGCGCGTCGCTTACCTCGGAGGTAAGGCCGCCGCCTCCCGCCGCCTCAGCTTCGCCCCCATCTTCACCGCTTTGACCGCGCTCGTCGTGCCCGCCTGCAGGGTGAAGCCGACGACGAAGACCAGGATCCCGGGAAAGCGGAGGAGCGGGGAGCCGATCATCAGCAGGCCGATGCGGCCGAGCGCGTAGGCGGGCGTGCTGACGACCGCGCCCAGGAGCGAGCCGACGATGCTGGCCGAGAGGCGGTCGCGGCGCGAGATCGCGGCGGCGTCGACCCCGATCAACCGCGCCGGGACGGCGACGTAGGCGATCATCATCACCGCGATCACGACGCTCAGCGTGACCGTGAACCAGGGCGAGTGGGCGCGGGTGACGACGGTGACGGTCAGCCCCAGCGCGAGGCCGACGGTGGCGCCGGAGGCGAGGATCGTCGTCAGGTGGGGCCGCGCTTCGCGCATCGCCGGGCGCACCTCGGGCCGCCCCTCCTGGCTGATCGCGAAGCCGAAGACGGCGTTCAGCCAGAAGCAGGCGGCGGTGACGAGGACGATCGCGACGATCAGCGGGATGACCGCGGGTCCGGTGAGCGCGTGCACGGTGCGGTCGTGGAGGACGTGGCCGCGGAGGTCGTACATCGCCGCCCAGATCCACATCGCGGGCGGGATCTGGATCACCGTGAGGCGCCAGTTCGAGAGCAGCAGGCGGACGCCCTCGAGGAGCATCGCGACGCCGCCGACGGCGAGCGCCAGCGGGGCGAGCAGCCGATGACGGCGGCTGAGCTCCTCGACCGCGCCGAGCACCGCCGACTCGTCCCCTTCGCGCACCCCCCGGGCGACGTCCCCGAGTCGCTCGGCCCACCCGCGCGAGCTCACCTCGACCAGAGCACCGGGCGCGGGGCGAGATCGGACACCGGGCGAAGATAGCCACCGAGGCCGCGGGAGCCAACCGAACTCGACTTCTCGCCGGTGCGCCTCCCGACTACTGACTAGCGATGGTTCGGCAAAGCATCACCCAAGGCGAATGCTCACGCCCCGATGGCCGAAGATAGGTAGATGCGTGTCCGTTTCTGGATCGGCATCGTCGCCGTCATGGTGGTCGGGATCGGGGCCGTGGTCGGCTCGATCCTCGCCTACGACCACGACGAACGCGAATTCCACGCCCGCCAGCAGGAAGAGGCGAGCCGGGCGGCGCGCCAGGCCCAGTCGGTGGGGGCGCTGTCGGTCGGCGAGCTGGCCGCGGCCGGGGCCTTCATCAAGGCCGACGGCAACGTCTCCAAGCACGAGTTCGCGGTGGTCGGGCGGTCGCTGGTCGACGAAAACGTGCTCCACGCCGCCGCCTTCATCGACGTCGTGCCCGACGCGGACCGCGCCCGCTACGAACGCAAGCAGGGGATCCCGATCCTCGAACGCGGGCCGAACGGCAAGCTGGTGAAGGCGCGGCGGCGGGCGGTCTACTACCCGCTCACCTACGTGGCGTCGCGGGCCAAAGGGGTGGTCGGGACGGCGGTGGGCTTCGACGTCGGCACCGACCCGGCGCGCGCGCCCTACCTGATGAAGGCCGCCGACGACGGCCGCGTTACCGCCACCGGGGTGATCCCGCTGCTCCTCGGCGGCACCGGCATCAACGTCTACAAAGCCGTGTACCGCGACGGCGCCCCGACCGCCACCCGGGCCGAGCGGCGCCGCGCCCTGATCGGCTTCGCCGCGGGCAGCTTCCTGCTGCGGGACCTCGCCGGGACGGCGATCGCCACGCTCCCCGACGACGTCACCGCCCAGCTCGACGTCGCCGACCACACGGTGATCGGCCCGAAGGGGGAGCTGGAAGACCCGGCCCAGGCCCGGATCCGGATCGCCGACGGCACCTGGCTGCTGGTCATCCACGATCCCGATCGGCCCGACGTCAGCATCCCGATCCTCTTCGGCGCCGCGGGCCTCGCGATGGCGGCCGTGCTCGGCTCCCTGATCTGGGTCTGGAGCCGCGAGGAGCGGCTGCGCAAACTGCAGCGCGAGGCCGACGAAGACTCGCTCAGCGGCCTGCGGACGCGGCGCCGCTTCGAGCAGGAGGTGCGGGCGGCGATGGCGCGCTCGCGTCGCGACGGCACCACCGGCGCGCTGCTGATGCTCGACCTCGACCGCTTCAAGTCCGTCAACGACTCCTACGGCCACCCCGCCGGCGACAGGCTGATCCGCGAGGTCGCCGAGGTCCTCCGACGGCGCACCCGCGAAGGCGACATCCTGGGACGACTGGGCGGCGACGAGTTCGCCGTCGCCCTGCCGAGCTGCCGGCCCGAGGAGGCGGCCGTCGTCGCCGAAGCCATCGTCACGGCGATCCGCGATCACCAGCCCGGCGATCCCGAGATCGACCCGATCACCGTCAGCATCGGCATCGCCATCTTCGGCACCGACGACCTGATGAGCTACGCGACCCTCGTCTCCGAGGCCGACACGGCGATGTACGCCGCCAAGGACGCCGGCGGCGACGGCTTCCGCCTCTTCCACCCCGACGCGATCCGCGAGGCGGCGCCGGAGCGGGGGTAGGGGCGCGGGGGACGGCCGCACCTTCCGGGTGGAGTTTCGGTCGCTCAGCGACCAGAACTCGACGCGCGGGGCGCATCAGGGTCCGGCGGCACCGCCTCCACCCCGCGCTCCTCGAGCTTGCGGTCGAAGTCGACGATTTCCTGGGTGTCGGCGTAGAAGTCATGCTGCTCGACCACCTTGCTCCAGCGGGTGCGGAGGACCAGGACCGTCGAGTTCGAGTAGAGGCGGGTGCCGTCGGGGGCGTCGGCGTGGTCGTCGAAGCGGACCCACATGGTCAGCGCCCAGAGCGGCCCGCTGGTGGCGATCGCCTTGATCTCGCCCTGGATGCCCGCGGCGGTGAAGTTCTGGAGGAAGCGGTCCATCCCCGCCTTGCCGACCCAGTCGCCGCGCCAGCGGTACGGGCCGTCGTGGAAGTGGAGGACGAAGTCGTCGGCGTAGCTGTCGAGCAGGGCGGTGTGGTCGCCGGCGTTCAGCTTCGCCACGGAGGGGGCGAATTTGAGGAGCAAGAGACGGGGAAGCGCGGCGCGGGCGGCGAGCCCGAGCGCGGCACCGAGGACGACGCGGCGGAGCTTCATGTCGACTCCTTCTAGGTAGATCGCTCTAGTGATTCAGAGCGTACACTTTCCGCCATGACCGAGACCGCCGCCCCCGCGCGGGCGAAGACCCGCGAGCGCATCCTCTTCGCCACGGCCGAGCTCTTCCGCCGCCAGGGCTACAACGGCACCGGCCTGAAGCAGGTCGTCGCCGCGGCCGACGCGCCGTTCGGCTCCCTCTACCACCACTTCCCCGGCGGCAAGGTCGAACTCGCCGAGGAGGTGATCGGCTCCGCGGGCGCCTTCTTCCAGGCGCTGGTCACCGCGGTCTACGACGAGCAGGTCACGACCGAGACCGCGGTCCGCGCGGTCTTCGCCGGCGCCGCCGAGACCCTCGAGGCGACCGACTACGAGGACGCCTGCCCGATCGCCACCGTCGCCCTCGAGGTCGCGAGCACCGACGACCGCCTCCGCGCCGCCACCGCCGCCGTCTTCGACCGCTGGACCGACGCCCTGACCGACCGCGTCGGCGACCGCGCCAAGGCCCTCGCGATCATCGCCGCCCTCGAGGGCGCCTTCATCCTCTGCCGCGCCGCCCGCGACACCGAGGCGATGCACGCCGCCGGCGACATGGCAGCCGCGCTCGTCGCCGCACAAGGCGATGGCGCGGCGGCGTGATGTGCAGATGGTCGTAGCGCCTGCGGCCGGCGTTCGGGGGAGGGACGGCGAGCCTCCGTGGCCCGATGCCCGTCCCCGGAACGCGCTGCGTGGATCACCGGTGCCATGGCCCGGGTGATGCACGCAGCGCGTTGGAGGCCGTCGGGGAAGACGCACGGAGGCGTGGAGGAGGACACCGAAGGCGCACGAGGTCACACCTCCGTGCGCCTTCGGGTGCCGATCCTCCCCCCGCCCCGACGTGCGTTCGTCGCTTGTTGCCGCATACGGGACAAGCGACGAACGCACCCGTGCGGGCGCCCCCGGCCCTCACGGGAGGCGCACGGGACACGCACGCGACCCGCACGCCTCCGTGGAGAAGGACACGGAGGCGTGACGGACCCCCGGCCCCTCCCGCACCACCTCCGACCCGGGCGGCTGATCGGCGACCTCAGGAGACCCGGGTCGCCGATCAGCCGC
>DASZUW010000179.1:0-3821 GCA_035547475.1 Solirubrobacterales bacterium | reverse complement strand
GGTGTACTTGACGCCGAGGCTGCCCGGCTCCATCTTCTCGAAGCCGACCGCGAGCGCGCAGTCGACGAGGCCGCCCTTGACCGCCTGGCGGGCGAGGAAGAGCGCCGAGGAGCCGGTCGAGCAGTTGTTGTTGACGTTGACCACCGGGATGCCGGTGAGGCCGAGGCCGTAGAGCGCGCGCTGGCCGTAGGTCGAGTCGCCGTAGCAGTAGCCGGCGTAGGCCTGCTCGACGTCCTTGTATTGGATTCCCGCGTCGCCGAGCGCCTTCTCCCCCGCCTCCACGGCCCAGTCCGGGTAGTCGCCCTCCTTCGTCCCCGGCTTCTCGAACTTGGTCATGCCGACCCCGATCACGAACGTGCGGTTGCTCACTGCGTCTCCTCCCGCGGCCGCCGCCTCCCGGCGCGGCCTGTTTGGCTGGCTGGCCAGTAAGTTAGCGGGAGCGAGCGCCTTTCGCCCGGGCCCGGGTAGACGCGGAAGGCCAGGTAGGAGATCACGATCCCTGCCGCCGTGCCGAGCAGCCGCTGGCTCGCGGCGTGGAGGCGCGCCTCGCCGAGCGTGTCGGAGAGGAGGACCACGTAGGTGGTCATCGCGGTCGTGAAGAGCGCGTATTGGACCGTGATCAGGCCGAGCGAGAGCGCCGCGGCGAGGCCGAGGACGATCCCGATCGGTACCTCGGCGCCGTCGACGGCGAACGCGAGGCTCGTCGCGAGCGCCAGCCCGGCGATGGTGCCGACGGCGCGCAGGACGAGGCGGCGGTCGGTCTCCGCGCGTTCGGGGCGCAGGACGAAGAGGATCGTCAGCGGGATCCAGTAGCCGTGCACCCGCATCCCGGCGATGCGGTAGATCGCGACGCCGAGTGCCAGGGCGACGCCGAAGCGCAGCGAGTGGCGGGCGATCGGCGAGGCGAGCGTGAGGTTGGCGCGCAGGCGCGACCTCGTCCGGGCCCAGTCCCAGCCGCTCTCGCTGTCGGCGTCGCGGTCGAAGAAGAGCCAGACGCAGGCGGCCCAGGCGGCCTGGATCAGCCCGCCGAGCACCCCGTAGAGGAGCGCCGGCAGGGTGTCGTGGACGGGCAGGAAGAGGCCCTCGGCGAGCATCAGGGCGACGGCGCAGGCGAAGCCGACGAAGGCGAGTCGCTGGGTGTCGGCGAAGCAGTAGCCCGCCGCGGCGGCGATCAGCCCCATCGCGATCACCGCCGCCGGCGCCCACTGGCTCGCCAGGACCCCGAGCGCGGCGGAGATGCCGACGAAGGGCGCGGTGGCCGCCTGCCAGACGGCGCGCGGCCCGGCGGGGGCGTCGAGGGCGGTGAAGCCGCAGAGCAGGGCGGCGGTGGCGATCGCGCCCTGCGAGGGCCAGTCGGCGGCGAACTCGAAGATCAGCGCGAGCGCGACCGGCACCGCGACCAGCGCCCCGCGGCGCAGCGCCGGGCCGGGCTCCGCCGGCCCGATCGCCAGGAGCGGCGAGGCACGGAGCCGGCGCGCCTGCCCGGAGGCGTCGTAGAGTCGTGACGTCGCCGGGCCGGCCATCCCCGCGAAGTATCCTTGGGGGTCGTGATCCTTGCCGACATCAGCGGTGATCCCGCCGCGGGAGTGGGCATCCTCGCGGCCCTGGCGGCCGGCATCGTCTCCGTCCTCTCCCCCTGCGTCCTGCCCCTCGTCCCGGGCTATCTCTCGGCGGTGACCGGGGTCTCGGCGGCCGAGCTGGAGGACGCCGACTGGCGCCGCGTCGTCGGCCCGGCGTTGATCTTCGTCACCAGCTTCTCGGCGATCTTCATCCTGCTCGGGCTGACCGCGACCGGGCTCGGCTCCTTCCTCTCCGACAACAAGCCGCTCTTGACGAAGATCTCCGGCTGGCTGATCATCGCGATGGGCGTCCTCTTCGTCGCCTCGCTCTTCATCACCCGACTCAATCGCGAGTGGCACGTCGACGCACTGCTCTCGCGCGCGGGCAAGGGCGGGCCGATCATCGCCGGCGCCGCCTTCGCGATCGCCTGGACGCCCTGCATCGGCCCCACCCTCGGCGCGATCCTCTCCGCCGCCGCGGCCTCCGGCTCGGCGGGGCGCGGCGCCTTCCTCCTGGCGGTCTACTCGGCCGGCCTGGCGATCCCCTTCCTCGCCACCGCCCTCGCCTTCTCCCGGATGACCACCGCCTTCACCGTGGTCAAGCGCCACTACCAGGCGATCGTCGCCGTCGGCGGCCTCATCCTGGTCGTGATGGGCATCCTGATCGTGTCCGGCGAATTCAAACAGCTGAACATCGAAGCCCAAAACTGGCTGAGCAACCTGGGGCTCGACTTCTGGAACCAGGTCTAGCGCCACCGTCTGCATCTGGGGGCGCATAGCGCCCCGAACTGCAGACGGTCGATCAGTTCCGCGTCGCCGGGGCGACGGTCTCGAGGTCTTTGCCCACCGCCTCGACGATCTCCAGGCCGTCGTCCTCCATGTCGCGGGAGCAGACGATCCGGAAGCGCCCGGTGCCGATGTTGCCGTCTGGGACGACCGGCAACCCGCGGATCGTGTCCCACCCGAGGCGCTCGACCTCGAACGGGTTCATCCGCACCTCCGCCGCCGGGAAGGGGCAGTTGGCGTTGTGCTGGTCGATCGCCTTGGAGATCGCCTCGAGGTTCTTCGCCTCCGCGGAAGCCATGCCTCAAGGATACGGAGCGCGCTCAGGCGCCGGCGGGCGGCGAGTGCCTCGTACTCTCGCGACGCCGAGCGGGAACCGGGCCAGATCGACGGACGCGATCACCGGCGGAACTCTGGAGGACCCAAAGGACCCCCACCGAAATCCACGGCGTGAGCACCAACCGCCTCGAGGCATTCTCCGACGGGGTCTTCGCGATCGCGATCACGCTGCTCGTCCTCGACATCCACGTGCCGGAGCCCGGTTCGGGGGACCTCGGCCACGAGCTGTTGACGCGGTGGCCCACCTACGCCGCCTACGTCATCTCCTTCATCACGATCGGGATCATCTGGATCAACCACCACGCCGCCTTCAGCCGCCTGCGCGCGGTCGACCACTCGATCCTCATCTGGAACCTCCTGCTGCTGCTCAGCGTCGGCATCCTCCCCTTCACCACCTCGCTGATGGCCACCTACCTGAAGGAGAGCAGCGGCGAGGGGCTCGCGGCGGCGATCTACGGCGCCTCCTTCCTGCTCATGGGCGCGATCTTCGTGATGGCGAACCGCCAGATCCTCTTCCGCCGCCCACAACTGCTGCGCGAGCCGATCGACCACGAGACCGCGCGCAACATCCTCACCTTCGCGGCGCTCGGCCAGATCCCCTACGTGCTCGCGACCGCCCTCGCCTTCGTCTCCCCCTACATCACCCTGGGGATCTGCGCGGCCTGCGCCGTCTACTACGCGCTGCCCGTTGCCTCACTCGGCGCGGGCGGCCGCTCCGACGCCAACGTCGCCTGAGCGCCCGTCCTCGCCGAAACCGAGGGCCCTCGGGGAGCGACCGCTAGCATCGGCGGTGGGGCCGCTACCGACGGCAAGTGGTGGTACACGACCATCTGGGGCGTGTGTCGGTAGCGAGGAGCCCTGGGCCGGCACCGGCCCCGCGGAGGCAGGGCCGGGTGTGCCGGGAGAGGGCGAGGGGACCGAGGTGAGAAGCCGTCACGAAGACGCCGGGAACTCCACGCTTCCTCCCGTCTTCCTCATGCCTTCCGACCACTCAGGGGTTTGCCGTGGCGCCTTTCTCTCGCATAGCGAGAGAAAGGCGCCACAGGCGCCCGGGTGGCCCTGCCGTGTGGAGCGAAACCGTCCCTATGCGGCGCTAAGGCTCCACAGCCGCAGGGGTCCAATGTCGATGGGCCGAAAAGT